>JBEKVL010000005.1:0-28966 GCA_049514055.1 Tepidisphaeraceae bacterium
AGAACCCATGGGAAACCTCCTATACCACCGAACTCATCGGCGTCAATGACCGACGTGGGCGTGCTACACCGCCACTGTCACGGCCGCGTGCCTGCCCCGCGATGCGTCACAAGCCTCGATACACCTCTCGGCGATGCCCGACCTCCACCACCAGCACAACCATCCGATCATCCAGCGCCGAGTAGATGATGCGATAATCACCCACGCGCACGCGGTAATCATCATGGCCGGAGAGTTTGACCGCACCGATGCCGCGCGGCGCGTCGGCGACCGCCTCCAACTTTGCCAAGATGCGGAATTGCATCGCCCCGGTTGAGTTTGCGGATGGAACGTTCGGCCGCCTTCGTGTACTCAATGCGATAGGCCATGCTCACAGCCCCAGCGAGCGTTTGAGCGATTCATGCGAAATGGTGGGCAATTTCCCGGCGCGATACCGTGCCGCCGCCCGGGCCGCCTTGCGGGCATCGCGCCGATCTTCTGCGGTCAGCCGACGAAACTCCGTTTTCGGCACCAGTACGTATTCCACACCCTTCATCCGCATGGTTGCGTGGGTTGTTATCATAAGTTCCTCGGTCAGACACGGAAACCGGTTCGATTATACCAAACCCTGTACGAGGAGAAATCGCGAATCGCCGGGCATTCAATGCCCGGCCATTTTCCGGGGCAACGAAAGTGCGTCGGTAATGACACGGCGAGCGTGTCCGGCTCAGTTATCTACTCCATCGCGGCTCAAATGGCATTGCGGTTGTGGTGCGGGCGTCCAGCCTGCGGCAGGCTGGAAGCCGGCACCACAATTTCCGCCGCGATGGACTACACATGATGATGCCTGACAAGTCTGACTCTCGTCAGTCTTGCCTGTTCCCCTTCGCGTCCCCACCCTGCATTCTGCATTCAACGGGGCTGCTTCCCGACGGTGATTCCCAGCACGTTGCACACGGCCCGTTCGAGCGACAGGGAAACGGGCAGGTCGTGGCCGTCGGAGGGGCGGTTGATGACGTGGCACTTGCCGGTGGCGGGGTCCCGCATCACCAGCGTGGTCGAGCCGCCGCCGTCGAGATTCAGCGCGGTCCAGCAGTCGAGCTTCACCATTTCGGCCGCCAGTTGCGGCAAGGTGAAGCCCGCCGCGTAATCGGCCCGGCGGCCGTCAACCACGAGAATCGTCAGCCGCTTGCCTTCCTTGTCGAGCCCCACGGCCGTGCGCGGGGCGGCCACGCCCGCGGGGGCAACCTCCTTGCCATTCCGCACCAGCATCGGGTTGCCGCCCACGATCTGCCGGGCATCCGCGGGAACCGTGTCGAGGCGCTCGATGGATACTTTGCCGCCTTCTCGCACCACCAGTGCATAAGTGTTGCCGGCGTGCCAGAGTTTGCCGTCGGTCATCGCCGGGCCGAGCGGCCGCGCGGCGTTGCCCTTGAACCAGGCGAAATCCCTGCCGGCCACCAGGCGCTTGTCGCGCCCCGCGAAGAAGTCGCCGTTGACCGCGATGTCAAAATGCTCGCGCTCGGCGACATCCGACGTCTGCAGCAGCGTCGTCGGCCAGGCATCATCGGCCGGCCGCGGCGCGTCGCCCGCGGGAACCACGCGAATGGCAACCGCCGGTTCGCTCAGTTCAATCGTGACGGCATGCAGATGCTGCGGCGGATTGGTTCGCTCGATGTGCCGGTAGGTGACGGGCTGGTACGGCTGCGCGGCCGGAAACCCGGCCGGCGTCTGCGCGCAAGCGGGCAACCACAGCAGTGCAACGAACGAAAGCAAAAGTTGCCGAAACATGTTTCGATTCCACCTTCCGCCTTCCGCATTCATTCTTCATCGTTCATTCTTCACCACCACCGCCACCAGGCCTTGCACACGTTTCGGCGGGAGATGTCCAGCACTTCGCCAATGCCCTTGCGGCCCAGGCGCTCGGCCAGCGCCGCGGCGCCGTGCCTGAGTTTGTGCTCGATTTCCTGCTGAAACAGCGGGATCACGCTGAAGAAGGCGATCGTCGTCTGTTGGTCGATCTTGAGCTGGCGGAAAGGCGGTTTGGGAGCCACGGGATATCCGAGCATCGCGCCGCACAGGCGCGTGTTCGGCGCGTATGGCCGGGGCGGGTCGCCATTGGGAATCGTGTGCCCAAAGCCCAGCCACGTGCCGTGCTCGTGGGGCAGACGGGCCAGCGCCCGCAGCAGTCGCACGGGCCAGACGACCCTTTCGTCCAGGCCCGCCCAGTCCGGCGTGTCCAGCGGCAATGGCCACTCCGGGGGCAGGCAGAGCATCAACTCGGCAAAACGCGGCGCGGCGATCCCCTCGGGCACATCCATCGCAAGGTCGCTCATGCCGCTGGTGACCAGGGCGTAGAACTTGCGCCTGGGCGCCGGCGGGATGATGTGGATGTCCAGGTGTACGAGATCGGACACCAGTTCATGGTGAACGAACTCCGGCGCGCCGATGTGCTGTTCGATATGGGCTGCGATGCGCCCGGCATTCGGCCCGGTTTCGGCGGGTTGCAGCAGGCGATCCGCAGGCGTGTGCTGGATGACGGCGCTGCGTGGTGGCTGGGACATGGCGTGCTACGGTTCGAGATTCTTGTGGTCTTCGCGGTGCCGCAGTTCTTCGTCATCGTCGAGATTCAGGTCTTCGATGGGCGGCTTCTGCGGATTCTGCTGGTGCAGGATCTGGTGCTTGGCCAGCTCGAGGCGGCTGATCACGTTTTCCATGCTGGCCGGGCGTTTCTCAGGCCTGGGGATGATGCAGTCCATCACCAGGTTCGACAGCGGCAGCGGCACCTGCGGATTGAGTTCGTGCGGCGTCTCCACCCGCTCGGTGACGACAAAGGCGTTGTCGCCCCGGCCCGCGGTGTAGAGCGTCGGGATGTTCTTGCCCGTCATGGTCCAATAAATGGTTGCGCCGAGGTTGAAGATGTCGGTCTTGTGGCTCACCGGGCGGCGATGGACCTGCTCGGGGGCGATATAGTCCGGCGTGCCTTGGATGCGCTCCTTGATCGTGCCGATCTTGCACGACTGTCCGAAGTCGATCACTTTCACCACCCCGTCTTCGGTGCGGAGGATGTTGTTGGGTTTGATGTCGCAATGGACATACCCCAGGTTGTGCATGGCGTGCAGGCCCTGGGCAGCCTGGATGAAGGTGTCGATGGCTTCGAGCGTGTTGCGCGGTTTCCGCACATCCAGGGCCTTGCCGTCCACGAACTCCATCAGCAGGAAAGCCTCGGTGACCTTCAGCAGCATCCGCTTGTTGATCTTGAGCTCGAACGTCCTGCGGAGGTTGGGGTGGTTGAACTGCCTGGAAATCTCAAACTCCTGCTGCATCTGCTCGACGAAGCGGATGTCCTTGGCGTCCTCACGAACCACATGCTTCAGGGCATACCGGTTGCGGGTGACCGGATCGATGACCTCGTAGATGACGCTCCCCGCGCCTTCGCCGAGGCGAGCGACCACGTCGTAGTTGAGTAGTTTCTGGCCCATTTAATCGAACACCCTCCGGCCATTGCCCGAGTGGGGGTAGATTAGAGAAAATCCCCTATGAAGGCAAGTGTTAGGCTGGGCTGACTCAGAGGACAATCCGCGAGCGGCTGAAAGAGGGCTTGGCACCGGTCACCGCAGCACATCCCGGGCGAACTCGGCGCGGGGGAACCGCTCCCCAAGCCCGGCGGGGCTGCCTTTCACATCCTCGATCAGGATTCGCTGCGCCGGGATGTGAAAGCGGCTTTGCAAAGTCCGGACCAGCTCGCCAAGACGGCGAACCTGCGACGTGGTTGGCGCCGTGTCGTCCAGGTCGCCCACCATGCAGATGCAGATGCAGTTGGGATCGAAGGTGCTTCCGTTGGGCATGGCGGCGGCCTGCCTGTGCCAGCGGGGAGAGATGAGGATCTCTCCGTCATCGGCGCCCTCGCCGTTGCCGATGATGAAATGGTCGGTCAGTCCGGCACCGTCCGCCGGCAGGGTCTGGGCATCCCCGGCCACCGTCTTGGACTGATGGAGGTAGATCGACTGCCATCGCGAGTTGCTGACGGCCACGTCAGTCCTGAAGATCCGGTCGAGCGGCTCGATCGCCAGCAGCGAAGTCAGTTTCAGGGGGGCCGGCGCGAAGATCAGGAAACCGATGCTCACCAGGGTGAGCGTTCCCATCAGGCCTGCCATGATGATGGTGCGCTGGCGCGACGGGCGGCCTTCAGCCCGCGGCCGGTTTGAAGTGCGAAATGTATTACTCACGGCGATCCCGGTGTTAATCCATTAACCAGCCCGACGCCATCCACGATGAGTCGGGGACAGTCCATTGTTCCATCGGCCAACTGCGATACCACTCTACACAAATCGTCACCGGACGGGAAGGGGCTCGGAGTGGGGAGTTCACGCTCTGGCGTGTCTGCAAACGCGGACACGCCAAAGCGAGAACTCCGAACCACGGCTACTGGCGGTTGCCGGGCATGGTTGTGGGCCTGGTGGTCGCCGCACGGATTCGTTCGATCATTGCCGGGATGGACGGATTGCCGGGGTTGATCCGCCGGGCCTTTTCGGCCGCGGCCAGCGCTTCCGCCGGCCGGCCACGGGCCAGAAGCAGTTCCGCCAGCGAGACATACTGCGGGGCGAGGTCCGGCCGCTGGCTGTCGGGGAACGTTTCCATGATCTCCAGGCCACGGCGCAGATGGGTGATGGCTGGATCGATCTGCCGGTGTGCCGTGTAATACTCCACCAGCGCCTGGTGCGTCGGCAGGTAGTCCGGATTGAGTTGCAACGCACGCGACAACAGTGTCTTGCCCCCGTCGCCGGTACCCCGGGCCATCTCGTCACGTGCCAGCCACACCATGGAGGTGTAGCTGCGGGAATTGACGCCCAGTGCGTGGCCCCAGAACGTCTCGTTGTCGTTCCAGTTTGCCGTCTGGCAGATCGTGCGGATGCCCAGGACCGCCAGGATGGAACCCGCGGCCACGGCCGACGTGCGGCCCCGCAGCAGGCTCAGTCCATATGCCGCGGCCATCGCCACGCCCAGCATGGGCAGGTAGACGTAGTGGTCGGCCACCGTCGAGTAGTATTGGAACATGTGCGGAGTCAGACCGAGGATCGGCAAAGCGACCAACACGAACACGGCCGCGCCAAGGCCCGGCAACGGATGGCTCCGGCGGATGCGCCAGAGCAGCGCGGCGATCGCCGCCGGCACGAGCCAGGTGACATAGCCCCAGAGCGACGCCATCACCGCCAGCGGCGTGCGGCCATAGTCGATGGCCAGTTCGGCCGGCCAGACCAGTTTGAACGTATAGAACGCCAGACTGTCGGCGGCGACAAACGGGCGCTGCCAGAAGGCGACCGTGGGAATGGCCGTCGCCGGCATCCAGTGGCGGGCGAGCAGGCCGAAGGTCAGGGAGAGCGCAAACCACGGAACCAGTTCCAGCAGCACCCGCAGCAGCGGCCGCCGGCAGAGTCGCCAGCCAAGCAACGCGACCGGCAGCGGCGTGATGACGCCCATCGGCTTGGAGAGGATCGACGCCAGCAGGGCCAGCAGGCCGAGAATGTAGAAGAGCCTCGTGGCGCCGGCATCTACACGATGCGCCGCAGTCCGTGGAATACTGACTCTCTCTCCCTCGGGGAGAGGGTCGGGGCGGGGGCCATGTCCCCCCCCACGCTCGGGCCCGCGGCGCAGATCGTGCCCACACGCGTAGCAGAGGTATGCCAGTATCGCGGCCAGGGCAAACAGGCCAAAAAGCAGGTCCTTGAGACCCGACGCCCAGGCGACCGCCTCGACCTGCAGCGGGTGAATCGCAAATAGCAGTGCCCCCGCCGCGGCCGGCCAGGTTCGCGGCGGAGAGGGCTCGATGTCGTGCTTTGGCTGGTGGTGCCTGGGTGCCACGGCTTGCCCACCGCAAGCCGTGTCTGCGGCCGGAGGACACGGCTTGCCATGGCCAGGCCGCGGCACGCGAAGGTCATCTCCAACCCGTTGGCCGATGCGCAGCATGCGCGCCAGGATAAGGTACACGAGCAGCGCCGAGATCGCATGGGCGATCACACCGGCGCCGTGGTAGATCCAGGGATTGAGCGTGATGCCCCGTTCGTCCGGTCGCGCAAGGCGGGCGATGGGAACCAGCAGCGCCCACACGCTCCGCGTCAGCGGCAGGTACTCGCCATTCTCGGGGTGTGCCCAGTACCAGGCGTTCTTCTCGATGCCGGCCGGATTGAGCCGTGGATTGTTGTAGATGGTGTCGGCGTCATCCCAGGAGATGAAATCGTTGGACATCGCCGGCGCGTACGCCAGCAGCGTCACGATGGCGACAACCCACATTGGGCCGCGGGATGTGGGCATGATGGAGACCTGCATGAGAAGGAAATCCGAATCCCGAAATCCGAACGACGAATCAAACCCGAATACCCAATGACCAAACGCCTGCCATCGCCCGGTGGCAACATTCAGTCATTCGTGATTCGGATTCCATTCGTCATTCGAGTTTCGGGTTTCGGGTTTCGTCATTCGGCCGCAAAGCGGCCGGCGCTCACTCCCATCCTTTGCCGTTCTTCTTCGTGCCGCAGATGTTCACTTGCAGACCCAGCGCATCGGCCAGAGCGGCCTTGGCGAGCATTGCCCGGTCGGCTTCTTCCGCGCTGTTGGCATAGACGACCTGGATGTGGTTGCTCTTGTGCTTGGCCATCATCTGATCGCGACTGACGCCGTAGGTCACGGCATGCATGATCGGCCACTGCGGCGTGGTCGCCTGCCAGCGGCGGTTGGTTTCCTCGGCCGGGAGTTCGACGACGCCCGCGCGGCCCAGGTCCATCTTGAGTTTGCCGTCTTCCACGAAGATGCGCGACCAGACGATCTCGCCAGGCTTGCTGATGCCCTTGATGGTGCCGCCGCCGAGGCGGAAATACATGGCCGGCTGACGCTCGGAGGACGCTCCGCCCCAGCCGCCGATGAGATGGGCCGGCGGCACCGAGCCGGAAATCAGGAACACCCAGACGTAGTCCTCGACGGTGCCCGACTTGTCCGGATCGCCCCAGCGCAGGTCGTGCAGCGTGTTCTCGACGGGCTGGCCCATGGCCTTGTGTACGCGATAGGTGAGCAGGCCGTCCAGGCCGGCGCACTCGTCGACTTCGTTGAAGTTCGGAATGGGCTCGCCGGCATACAGCACGCGCTTGCCGTCGCGGCTCTTGACCGGCGGCCGGTCGGAGTTATTCAGCGTGCCTTCGACCAGGTCGGAGGCGGGGAGCAGGTCCTTCAGGCCCTGCTGATACTGGATGCCGATCGTGGCACAACCGAAGTCGTCCGCGATGCGCACGGCCGCGATGTACATCTTGCACTGCTGGTGGATCTGGTTGTCGGTGAGGTCTGTCGCCTCGTTGGGTCCGGTGATGAACTTCATGCCGCGTTCTTCCATCCACCTGCGAACGGCGGCGGCTTCATCGTCGCTGACCTGAGTGGACTCGTAGTACAGGGCCGACTGGCTGAGGCGTTCCTTGTACACGCCCGTGGGGTTCATCAGCTCGTCGGGGATGATGGCGTTGAACATGCCCATGCATCCTTCGTCGAACACGCCCAGTATCGCCTTCTCGCGCTGAAGCTGTTCGGCCAGGGCCTCACCCAGCTTGCGTTCGGCCCCGCCGACCTTCACGTGCTTGTACTTGACCACGTGGCTGATCTTGTGCCTGGCCTCGCCCTTCTTCAGCCAGGTGCGAAGGTAGTTCCTGAAGTAGTCGTCCGTGAACTCTTCCGACCAGATGGTCGAATATTTCACGCCGGCCTTGGTCATCGAGCCGTTGAGATTCAGCATGCCGACCAGCCCCGGCCAGGTGCCCGACCAGTTGGCCACGGTGAGGATCGGGCCGCGGTGGGTCACCAGCCCGTGCAGGACGTGGTGCGAGTACTGCCACACGCATTCGGCCACAATCAGGGGCGCCTCCGGGTCGATGGTCTTGAAGACCTCCATGCCCTCCTTCTGCGAACCGATGAATCCGTGCTTCTCATCCTCCTTGTAGGGATGGGCCCGGACCAGGTCGTATCCCTCGGCCGCCAGCGCCGCCTTGAGGGCCTCTTCCATCTTGGCCTGTTCCGGCCAGCATTTCTGGTTGGCCGAGAGGCGCAGGTCGCCGCTGGCGATAAGTAGAACCTGTTTCTTCTGAACCTTCGCCGCTTTCGCAAGAGTCGGGACTTTGTACGAGGGCATTGTGTACTCCGGCCGGTGTCGGCCTGTAGAAACAAACGGAAACCCCGGCGCTGGACGAGATGGCCGGGTACGTGAGGTAATACTAACACGTTGGGGCGCGAATGGTAGGGGTTGGCGTCGCCGCGGCCCATTCTCCGCTATAATCCCCGCCCGATGTCCCAGGAACCTCCGCTTCCCTCAGCCCCACTCCCCGCGCCGCCCGCCGGGCTGCCGCCCGCACCGGTCTGGCCGTGGCTGCGATATGTCCCGTCGTGCTGGCACGTCTATCCCCCTCCACCCTGGTGGCCGCCTTACCCGCCACCATTGTGGTACGCCTCCGCCCCGGCCCCGCCGCGTATCTGGACAGTCTATCTCGCCTGGCTGGCGGCGCTGGGCGGCATGGTGGCCGGGGGTATGGTGCTCGGTGTCGTTTATGTCTTCAGCACGAACACTGCCGGTCAGGGCGTTGCGGACATCTCTCGACTCGCCGCCTTCCTGATGAGCTTCTGGGGCCTCACTTTCCTCTTCCTGGGCAATCTCCTCTCCACGGGTTCGACATCGCTGATTGCCGCCGCACTCTCTCCCACGCCGCTCCGCCGCCGCCTGGCCTTCGCGGTTCCCGCCATCGGCTGGCCGTCCATCCTCGCCCTGGCCATCGCCACCACGGCCGTCGGCCATTGCGTGGGAATGCTGATGCATCTGTTGCGCATCCAGGCACACGGCTCGATGATCGACCTGATGCAGTCGCTGGCGAACCTCTCGACCGCCGAACAGTTGGCCATGCTCGCCATGATCGGCCTGCTCGTGCCCATCACCGAGGAACTCCTCTTCCGCGGCTACATTCAGACGCGCCTGGTCGAGCGCCACGGCCCCCTGCCTGGCATCCTCATCACCAGCGCCCTCTTCGGCCTCATGCACATGAACCTCTACCAGTCCCCGGCCACGTTCTTCCTCGGCCTGGTGCTCGGCTTCGCCGCCTGGTACGGCCGCAGCGTCATCCCCGCCATCGCCGGCCACATGGTCAACAACACCATCGCCGTGGGGCTCACCCTCCTCTCCGACCCGGAAACCGCCCCCTCCCGCCAGTTGGCACTCATCTGGCTGCTCGCCTCCGCCCTGCTCGTCCTGCTCGGCATGGCCTTCACCCTCCACCGCGGCCGCCGCAGGATCGAGTCGGCTGCGTAGCAGGGCCGGCATCAGCAGCCGGCGTTTCGGCCAAACAGTCCACGTGACGAGCCGCGGAACTTTGGCATTGGCATGGGTATCGGGCACACCCCGTTCCTCGTGCGGCACATCCGCCTTAACACCCGCCGGACGTAGTAAGTGTGAACCGGCCCAAGTCCCGCCAACACCCATGGCTCTCGTCAATCGGGCAACGAGGTCTGCAGCCGCGATGGTTCACCGCGGCGGGGTTCCCGATGCCCTCCCCCGAATGACGTGGGCGAGATCGCAACCGCAGAGAACATCAGCGGAACTGTCCCGTGTCGAATACATAAATGCCGCCATCGCGATTGGCAACGAACAGATGGCTGCCGGCCGGACGCGGCACGCCAAATGAACCCATACGCGGGCCGTTGCGTGTCACCAGATCCGCGTCGCGTGGGGTCTTGCGCGATGACTCCACGCCGAGATCTATAACTTCGAGTTTCGTCATTCACAGCAGTCAGAATCCACCACAAGACCCTCGTCCCGCAGTACAACCTCCAAGAGGAACAACCCATGCGCACCATCGCCCTGCTCATCCTGCTCGCTTCCATCGCACCGGCCGCCCCGGCCGCCGGGGAGAGCAACCTCCTGGCCGACCCGTCGTTCGAGATCACCAAGGACCGCGACCAGTTCGGCCACGTCTTCGCCAAGTGGGACGGCTGGAAATACGAGGGCGAGTGCGAGTTCCGTGTCGGCCGGATCGCCCACACCGGCAAAACGTCCTGCCTCCTTTTCGGCGGCAATGGGGCCAAGATCCGCATGGTGCAAACGCCGGAACTGGCGCCCGGCCGCTATCGCATCACCGCCTTCATCCGCGGCCTGGACATCGGCACGGGCGTCTGGAATCAGACCACCGAGTTCATGTTCAATGAGAAATACATCCCGCTCAACAAGAACGGCACGTTCGGCTGGACGAAGCTTACATATGTGGGCGAACTCAAGGAGAAGAAAAAGACCGGCCCGTCCTTCGGCCTCATGGCGCCGGGCTATCTCTGGGTCGACGATGTTTCGCTCGTGAAAGTCGCCGACGATACGCCGCTGACGGACAAGCCCATTCTCGACAAGGAAGAATCGCCCGTCGCCCCGCCGGGCGAACTGGGCAACGACGCCGTCCGCTGCCCCGAGTGCGGCTATCGCAATGCGCTGAAATGGGGACACTGCTACGCCTGCGGCACGGCGCTGGCCGCTGGCGAGGCCACCGGCACCGGCCCGGCCGTGAAGCTCATCACCTCATTTGAGGACAAGAACCCGTTCGACGGCGGCAAGATCGTCGCCGAACACGCCACCGACGGCGCCAAGGCCCTGCGTATCGGCAAGTCGTATGTCGGCATGAGCGGCCCGCAGAATTGGACCGGCTACGACTATCTCAAGGCCGATCTCTACACCGATTCGCCCGAGCCGCTGTCGCTCTATGTAGAGATTCGCGACAACGGTACGCGCGACTACTGGACGCGCGTGAACTACCAGACCATCGTCCCGCCGGGCAAGAGTACGCTGATCATCCCCACGAAGCAGCTTTATGTCGGCGAGAAATCCCGGCCGGGGCGTATGCTCGATCTGGCCGGGATCAAGTGGTTTGTACTCAGCATCGGCGACAAACCGGGCGCGCCGCTCTTTGTGGACAACCTCCGCCTCGAGCGCGACGACTCGGTGAAACAAGTGCAGTTCGACGGCCTGTCGGCGTTTGACTTCGGCACGGCCACCAGCCCCGTCATGGAAGGATTCACGCAGATCACGCCCGGCACGATCTACAGCAAAGGCCGGGGATATGGGTTGAAGAACGCAAAGATCTGGCGCGCCTTCGATGCGCTCCAGCCCGACCCGCTCTATCAGGATTTCATCTGCATCGAATCCGGCGGGCTGGCCGTGGATGTGCCCAACGGCAAGTACCGCGTCTTTGTGAACATCGACAACCCCTCCGGATTCTGGGGCGAATACCAGGCCTACCGCAAGCGCGCCATCCTGGCCCAGGGCAAACCCGTCGTCACCGATACGATGGACTTCGATTCGTTCAGAAAGAAATACTTCCGCTTCTGGAATGTCGAAGACCTGCCCACGGACAACACCTTCGACAAGTACCAGTTGACCTACTTCAAGGAGAAGATGTTCGATGTCGAGGTGACTGACGGGCAGTTGAATATCGGCTTCCAGGGCGAGAACTGGGCGTGCAGCGTGTCGGCCGTGGTCATCTTCCCCGTGGCCAAAGCGGCCGAGGGGGAGAAGTTCCTCAAGTATGTCCAGGACAAACGCCGCTTCCACTTCGACAACTACTTCAAGCGCATCCTCCATCGGCCGACGGGCGATCCGCTGTCGCCCTCGGCCGACGACACCACACGCGGCTACATCACGTTCCAGCGCGATTGCATGAAGGACTTGTACTACAACGATACGCCGGGCAAGGATGAACCCGGCAAGCCGATTTCTACCCAGGCGTTCGTCGGTGAATATGCGCCGCTGTCGCTGGCCTTGACGCCGCTGCGAGACCTGGGCAGCGTCACGGTCACGTCCACCGATCTCACCGGCCCCGCTGGCGCGATCCCCGCAAGCGCCATCGACGTCGGCTTCGTCTCGTATCGCCTCAGCCGCGTCACCATGGAAGGAACGGTGTACACCATCGCCCCGCGCCTGCTCATGTCGACGAACGCCGCGCCGGTTCCGGCCGGCGTCACGCGGCAGTTCTGGCTCACCGTGAAAGTGCCGGCCGACGCCAAGCCCGGCGTCTACAAAGGCAGTATTACGGTCAAACCCGAGAAGGGCGCTGTGGCGCGGATACCCGTCGAATTTCGCGTCCGCGCCGGCACGCTCGATCCCGTCGATATCCCGGCCGGGCCGTGGGGCTACCACATCGGCGTCCCCTGGCCCGACGACCCGGCCGCGGCCGCGTTTAACGACGAGATGTGTACCAAGAGCCTGCGAAAGATGCGCGAGTACGGTTTCACGACGTTCAGCGGAGCTCCGTCGATTGCCTACAAAGGTTTCAAGACCGGCAAACCCGTGCTGGATTTCGGCAACTCCGACGCGACGATGAAACTGGCCAAGGATCTGGGATTCCTCGCGGTGGTTTCCTACGGCGGCGGCGTGCATGGTTTCGACGCCTACTCCCAGGACGCCGCCGCCATGAACGCGGCCGGTTTCAAGGACTATTCCGAGTTCATCAAGGCGATCTACACCGAGGTCCAGAAGCACGCCGATGCCAACGGCTGGATCCCGGTCTACTACAACATCGGCGATGAGCCCATCGGCGACGCCCTGACCCGGGCGGCCGTCAACGCCGAGGCGTATCACAAGGCGTTCCCCAAGGGCCCGCCCTATTTCACGGCGGCCAGCAGCTTCCGCGGCAGCAAACAGGACGACCCGCACTTCCGCTTTTCCAAGGCCCTGCAAGTGGCCGACTGGAACGACCACGACGAGGAATCCGTGAAACTCATCCACGACGCCGGCGGCGATTGGGCCTTCTACAACGGCGGCAACCGCTGGACTTTCGGCCACTACATGTACAAGGCCGCCCACCAGTTCGGCATGAAGTTCCGGCTCAGTTGGCACTGGAACGCCACCGCCGGCGATCCGTATTATGCGCTCGATTGTCGTGAGGATGACTACGCCTGGTGCAACAGTTCGCCGGACGGCCAGTTGATCCCCTCCGTCGAGTTTGAGCGTCTGCGCGAAGGCCTGGGCGACTATCGGCGGATGTTGACACTGGCCCGACTGGCCAAGGAAAAGGCCGGCACGCCCGCGGCGGAAGTGGGGGAGCGCGTGATTGCCGAGCGTCTGGCCGCTTTCAAACTCGGCCAGCGGAATCACGACGCGCTCTTCGCTCCGGCCGACTGGCAGGAATATCGTGGAAAGCTGGATGATGCGATTGAAGCGCTGCGGAAATGAGCCACTGGGAGCGCGGCCGTCCTCGGCCGCAACGAAGAGCGGGCGGGGACGCCCGCGCTCCCAGGGAGATTCCACTTGCTTGGCGGATAGTCCAGGCTATACTCAAGTAATGCCGAGCCCGGTCAGATTCGCAGTCGTGCGCAGGATGCTGGAGTCCAAAGGCTACCGCATGGATCGGGTTACAGGTTCGCACCATGTATTCGTCAAGCCGGGCGCGCCCTCCGAAGCGATCCCGGTGCATGGTGGAAAGGTCAAGCCATACTATGTCCGCAAAATCGAAAAGCTCTCGTAAGAACATCCGCCGTCCTTTTGACCCGGCGATTCTCGAACGGGCGCGCAAGATCGCCGACACCTACCGCATTGCCATCGAATTCGAGGATGGCGAATACTACGGCTACGCACTGGAACTCACCGGCGCTATGGGCGATGGAAAGACTCCGGATGAGTGCATCAAGGCCACGCGCGAAGCGGCCACTGTGGTGGTCGCCTATATGATCGAGGAGGGCCAAAGCCCGCCCCTGCCGGCCAGGGAAGGCGTACGAACCGAACAGGTCAACGTGCGACTGAGCATCGACGAGAAGGTCGCCATCGAGTCGGCCGCCAAACAGATGGGTTTCCGCGGGATCTCCGACTACATCCGCTCGGCCGCGATCGCGGGATTTGGGAAGTGAATATCGATCACGTCATCGCAAGTAATGCATGACCCGAGCTGCGATCACTGGTCCAAATGCGGCACATGTGGAGAGAAACCCTAATCCGAACGCCGTCAATGCGGCCAACACCGAGAGACGCGAAAGGCGATTGCGAAACACAACGTACAATGCCAACACTGCGAACAAGCCGACCATGCGCATGTAAAACATCCTCGGCTCGGGACTCCTGCCCTGTGACCAAACCATCTCGCCGCTTATTGCCCCAGCCAACCAGAGCATGGTAAGCAGCGCAAATACCCAGATGTTCATCTTGCGGGGCAGATCACTCTGCGGCGGAGCCGAATAGTAGTCGAGTGTGGGCCTTTCCATCTGGCTCTACTTCTGAAGGCACAGGTCGTCGTAGATATCCTTAAGATTCTCCTTGAGTTCATCCAAGGTTTCCCCCTGCGTCATGTAGTCCGGGAACTCCTCAATCTATCCCAGCCACATGTCATCGGTTTGCCAGTAGACATAGCGGACAGTCTTCATACCTTCATGCTACCGCGTCGGGCTGCGCGTTTCCAATGAAAAGCACCCTATTGGAACGTATTGATCTCGATGTACACCCGCGGCTGTTTCGGCAGATTGATGCGCACGGTCCAGCCGTCGTCGATGCCGCGCTCGGGGACCACGCGAAGGGCGAACCCCTGAAATTTCGCCTCGCCCATGGCGAGGCTGCGAATGTAGCGGGTGATGTCGATCGTAAACTCCTTCGGCGGGTTCCAGTCAGGGGCATCCTTGCCCTGTTTGGGAACAACCACCGTCCCCAGCACGTCGCCGAAATTGGCGAAGTCGTACTTGGCGCCGGGCTCGAACGCGGTTTTCAGATTGACCACGCCGACCTGGGTGGCGGCCTGTTCGTGCGCGCGAATGGCCGGAAAAACCAGGCGTGCGCCGGCCAAGTCCTTCAGCGCCGGCAGGCCGGTCACTTCGCCGCCGATCAGGAAAGCCATCGGCTCGATTTTCTCGTTGGCGTTCTTGGGCCACTTGATGAAATCGGTTGCAGGCACGTCGCCGGCGCGGGTGACGAAATGGCCGGGCTTCAGTTCGATGGTGGCCGTCCGCGTCGGGCGGACGATCCGGGCCGGCGGTGGCTGCGAACCCATGAGGAACGGATTGGGCAGCGTCTTGAGTTCATCGTTGGCGCCCGTCTTCGGCTCCTGGGCATTGGCCGGCAGAGGCAGCGGCTTGGCGGCCGGGGCGATCACCTCGCGGCGGACGAAGAGCATCCGCGGATAGACGGGGTGCTTGTCCTTGGGCGTGGGAATGTCGATGTCAAACTTCGCGGGCAGGTCGGTGGCCGCGAACGTCTTCTGCACAACTGTCGGTGTTTCCGCCCAGGTCGCGTTGTGCTGCTTGGCGACTTCCTTGCCCTCATCGCACAACTGTTCGAACGACTTGCTGCGATAACCGGGACAGTAAGCATAGGTGACGACCAGCTTGTTCTCGCCCAGTGCCTTGGCATCGGCCGCGGAAACGCTGACAGTGTTCTTCCCCGGCGACAGATACGGCAGACTGCCGGGATTGTTCTGCACGAGGGCTTCCAGCCGGAGCGACTTCAGCGCCGTGGCGAAATTGACGCGGACCAAAGCAATGACCTGCCCCTTGACCGCCGCCGTGAAGTCCTTCACGTCGGCCGGCTTGAACGACTTGCCCCCGTCGATCGACACCTCGACGGAATCGGCCCCCTCGGCCGTGCCGGTAGCCTTGGTCATGATGTACGGCGATTGCAGCAGCACGGTGACGCTGGCCGGCGATCCCGCCTGCGCGGGGACGAGTGCGCCGCCGGCAAATCTCACGTTGGCACTGGCCGCGAAGGACCGGAGCACCCCATCACTGGCGAAATCGGGAGCGAAAATCAGTGTGCCGTTGGTGAAACTGCGGACATGCTGGTTGTACGGTTCCATGACCAGTCCGGCATCCGGGCTGTTGCGAAGATCTTTGTTGCCGCATGTGTGCGCCGGCGCGACCTTGGAGCCGGCCCAGTACCAGCCGTCCGCGACGGCCTCCCAGGTGTTGGTCAGGGCGAATCCCGGCGCAAGATTCACGTCGGCCGAGTAGTTGCCCGTGGCATGATTGATGCCGGCCCAGCCGTCCTGCCGACCGGCCGGCTTGTGCGTCTTCAGCCCGCCGATGACGTCCGCAATTGTGTCTCCACACGACAGCAGCGCCGGCGCGGTCCAGTTGGCCTTCTCGCCGACGATCTCAAACCGGTTGTCCTTCGCGTAAACGGCCGCCCGGCCCTTATCCAGCACGAAGGCATCGGCGATCAGCTTCTGGGCATTGTTGTTCAGGTCATCCTCGCCGGCGATCGTCCGCCCGCCCGGCGCGTTGGCATCCGGCATCCATGCATAGAATTTCAGGAACGCATCCAGATAATGCCAGCGGCCGTCGTAGTTGGCTTCGACGGTGGTGTGGCCGTTCCAGCCGACGAACCGCCAGTCCCAGCCGAGCTCGCGCCACAGGGCCGACTCTTCCGAATGCAGCCCGCCACACAGGCTCCATCCATAGGCGTTGATCTCCTTGAGTACCGGCACGCCGCCGGGCTCGGACGGATACTGGCGGTGGTAATGGGCCAGGATCATGAAGTTATAGATGGCGATGGCCCGCTCGTCGTTGGTCTTGCAGTCGCGGGTGACGCTCAGGGCGATGCTCTTGAGCGAGGAGCAGTCCGGGGCTTTGTCGGGAAGAACCCTGATGGCGCGGACGATGCCGTCCGGCTGCGGGGCGGACGCCACCTCGGCCGCCATCAGAACGGTCGCCGTGCTGGAAAGAACAAGACAGCAGATGATGCGCGAGATCCGGCTCGACATGATTGCTCCTCGGTTGGCGACATACATCCGACGTTACTACGGCTTCTCCGTCGCAAACTCCACCGAATAATTCGGCGCTTCCTTGGTGATCTGAATATTGTGCGGATGGCTCTCGGCCATGCTCGCCCCGCTGATCCGCACGAACTTCGCGTTCTTGCGAAGCTCCTCGATGTCCTTCGTCCCGCAATAGCCCATCCCCGCACGCAGGCCTCCGACAAGCTGATACACGAAATCGCCCAGCGGCCCACGATACGAGACCCGGCCTTCGACGCCCTCCGGCACCAGTTTGGAACTCTCCTTCACGCCCGCCTGCCCGTAGCGGTCCTTCGACCCCTGCACCATCGCGCCCATCGAACCCATGCCGCGATAGGTTTTGTAGCGCCGGCCCATGTAGATCACCAGCTCGCCCGGCGATTCATCGAGGCCCGCGAAGAGCGAGCCGAGCATCACCGCGTTGGCCCCGGCGGCGATGGCCTTGGTGATGTCGCCCGAGTGGCGAATGCCGCCGTCGGCGATGATCGGAATCCCGAAAGAAGCGGCCGCCGCGGCACAGTCCATCACCGCCGTGATCTGCGGAATGCCCACGCCGGAGACGATGCGCGTGGTGCAGATCGAGCCGGGCCCGATCCCGATCTTGACCGCATCCACCCCCGCCCTGATCAGATCCTGCGTGCCGGCGGCCGTCGCCACGTTCCCCGCGATCACCTGGATGTCCCAGTTTTTCTTGATCTCCTTCACCGTCTCGACGACGTTCTTCGAATGCCCGTGCGCCGTGTCCACCACGACCACGTCCACGTCCGCCTTGATCAGCGCCTCCACGCGGGCGAAGTCCAGCACGCCCGTCGCCGCCCCCACGCGCAGCCGGCCGCGGGCATCCTTGCAGGCGTTGGGATACTGATGGAGCTTGTCGATATCGCGCATGGTAATCAGCCCGCAGAGGTGTCCCTGCTTGTCCACCAGCAGCAGTTTCTCGACCTTGGACTTGTAGAGAATGCGCTCGGCCTCGTCGAGCGTGGTGTTCTCGGGCGCGGTGATCAGCATTTCCCGCGTCATCACCTCGCCCACCGGGCGGTTGTCATCCTCCTGGAACTTGAGGTCCCGCCGCGTCATGATGCCCACGAGCCGGCCGCCCCGGCCGGAGCCGTGGCTGCCGCGGCGGCGCGGTTCGTTGGATGCGCCTTCTTCACCCTCGACGATGGGGATGCCGCTGACGTTGTATTCCCGCATGATGCTGCGGGCCGCCCCAACCGTGGCGCTCGGCGGCAGCGTGATCGGATCGACGATCACTCCGTTCTCGCTGCGCTTGACCTTCTCCACCTCGCGGGCCTGCCGGTCGGCCGGGAGGTTCTTGTGGATGATGCCGATGCCGCCTTCCTGGGCCAGTGCGATGGCCAGGGCCGACTCGGTCACCGTGTCCATCGGCGCCGACAGCAACGGGATATTGATCTCGATGGCCCGGGTCAGATGCGTCCGCGTATC
The DNA here is from genome assembly GCA_049514055.1 of Tepidisphaeraceae bacterium. Classification (GTDB taxonomy): domain Bacteria; phylum Planctomycetota; class Phycisphaerae; order Tepidisphaerales; family Tepidisphaeraceae; genus JANYKD01. The sequence continues at coordinate 18,195 of JBEKVL010000005.1, forward strand.
CGCCTGCGCGGGCACGAAATCGCTGTACGACGGAATGAGAAGAACGTCGTCGAACGTGATGGCGTCTGCTGTAATCTTGGGGTGTTCCATGTGATAGGAATACGAGAACGGCGGATGGGTGTCAAGCTGGCGGGCGGCGATTCCGCGCCGGGGGTGTGCCCGGAAATCCGGGCAAGTCGTAAGCTGTTTGCACCGCAACAGTTGTCATGCCGAGCGTACTCGCGAAGCATCTGGCCTTGGACCTCATAGCCAGATCCTTCGCGAGTACGCTCAGGATGACGGTTTGTGGCCAGGAGGACATTCCCGGAAATTTGGGCACACCCCGCGCCGGGAATGATGAAACTCGAAATTCGAATGACGAATGAAGGGGAAAGCACGAATGGCGGTTGGCGTGGTCACCTGACATTCATATGATGGCCGGCAATGCGAAGCTGGCCGGTGATTCTCAAGCCGTCGTACTGGGCACGGCATCCGTGGCGAGCGTTGGGGGTGCTACTGGCGCTGATGCTGGGCGTGCGGCTGGCGTGGGGATGGTACGCGGGGCACCGGCTGGCGGCCGCGCTGGACGAAATCCGCCGGCGCGGCGAACCGGCCAGTCTGGCGGACGTGGTGTACCCGCCGCTGCCGGATGCGCAGAACGCCGCTGCCGAACATCAGCGGGCGGCCGCCGCCTTGTCCACCACCGTCGAATCGCCGACGAACAGCAACCTGGACTATTTCGACTACCTTCCCTATCCGCCGAAGTGGACGCAGCTTGCGGAAGCATCCGAGAAGGCCAACACAAAAGCCTTCGCCATCCTGCGGCAGTCGCGCCCGCTGACGTCGGCGCAGTACCGGCGGAGTCTGACATCGCTCTGGGCCGCCAACTTTACCTACATCAACCGGGTGAAGGAACTCACCAACGTCGTGTCGGATGGCGCCATCTACTCGCATCTCCAGGGCGATGACACCGAGGCGCTCGAGCGTCTCTTCGACGTCATGCATGTTGCGAGTTCTTTCCGGCAGGATGATCTCCTGATCTCACAACTGGTTGTCATCGGCATAGATTCCAAGACCTGCACGTCTGTCCAGTTGATGGCCCCCGGATTGCGCCTCGATTCCCGCGCCAGCACCCGGCCCAACACGCGCCAACAGGTGTGCCGATTGATCGACCAGTTGCTTGACGAACAGGGGATGGGTCCGCAATTGCGTCGCGCGGTGGTGATCGAGCGAATCGCCTGGCTCGACTTCCTCAACTCGCGCAGCAGCGGCAACTGGGCCATCAAACCGCTCGCCGACATGCATGCCGTCCGCCTTCTGCCCGACTACGACCTGACCATCCAGGCCACACAATGCACGAGTCACCCGGAAGCACTCGCCATTCTCAAGCGGGGCCGGTGGGAGAAACCGCAGGCTACGTGTGATCTCTTTGGCGCGTCGCGAGTCCACGAGATACCGCGCTATTCCCGGTGGTACGACCTGATCACCAGCAATCTGACGCCCTACTTCGAACGGTACTTCCGGAATCTGGGCGAGCGCCGGGCAACCGCCGTCGTGCTGGCATGCCAGCTTTATCGCGCGGATCACGGCCGCTGGCCGAATGCTCTCGCCCAACTCATGCCGGAATACCTCCCCGCAGTGCCGGCCGATCCGTTCCATGCCGATAGCCGGTCGATCGGATACACGGTGTTCAAAGGCGAACTGCCCGGCGGCCAGGACCGGCCGCTCGTCTACTTCGATGCGGGCCAGTCCGACGACGTGGTCATCGCCGGCCACCCGATGTACGGCTGGCAACACGATTCCCGAGTCGGCCGCGGAAATACCCCCACCCGTCAGTATCGCGACCTCACCCGGTTCCCGCCTACGCAGTCAACGAAAACTGTCGGCAATGATCCACAGAAAACCAACACACCACGGTAGCACTCCCAGCAGCACGACAATACACAATCCCCACAGGCCCAGCAGCTTGATCAGCGCAACCAACATGCCCCCAATGCCGCAGTGGCTCGATCGCGATACCCATTGCAGAATGCGGCCGATCGTGAGCAGCAGCCAGAGTGCGCCCGCCGCGGCAAACAGGACTGGCCTGCCGAACCGGTTCTCCTTCTCTCCATACAACCAGATCGCCCACCACAGCGCGATCGGCAAGCACCCGACAAGCGTCGCGATGGCATAACAGGAGATTGCGGCCGCCCGATCCTGCTGCCGGGCCGACGCAGAGGGGATACGGAACAGCGATCGCACGGCCGACGCGAGAGCGAACGCCAGCAGTATCAGGCACGCGGGGATCACCGGCCAGAGCGTCGCCCCGGCCGACCAGGGAACTGTCAGGTCGTACATCCAGCGCGAGGGTGAGGCGTTGACTTGGAATGGCTCGGGCTGAACGGCCATGAACACCAGCCCCTTCTGGCTGACCGCGACGACAGCGAACACGCCCACCAGAACCGCGGCCACGATGATGGCGGTAGACCGTCTGAAAATCCGTGCATCGGCAAGGAGTTGGGGCTTGACGGCTTCGTGCTGCAACCGGCGGCTGTTGACGATGACGAGCCAGAGTGTGCGGAGATACGCCCGGACGCGCCCGATCCGTTGCCGGTGCGCCCAGGGAAAGCCGCTCACCGCCAGCGCCGCCCAGTCGATGGTGTGGCCGCATTCGCTGCATCGCTCGGCGTGGAACCCGCGCAGGTCATAGCCGCAATTGGGACAGAGCGGCGGGTCGTCGTCCGGGCTCTGCGCGGGCGGAATTGTGACGCCATCGTTGTCCATGGAATGCCGGGCACATCGTATCACCGCCTCGCGGGCCTGGCACGCGATTCGATGAACTTCGCCCAGACGTCGTTGCGGACGTACAACACCAGCAGTTCCTGCCGGCGCAGGCCGAAATAATCGGCTTTGTACTTGTCCTCGAGGTCGGCCGGCAACGGCAATTCGTTCTTGTCGGCATTGGCGATCAGCAGCTCGGGCGAGACGAACGGACGCTTGCCGGGGAAGCGGGCGTTGAGATACTGACGCAGATACCACGGCGTCGGCCAGCAGTCGTTGGTGGTGACCTGAATACTGATTCCGTCGTGGGCAGGCCAGACGCGGGAAATCTCCTCGACCCGCTCGACAAGCTCCAGCACCTTGGCGGAGGTGTGGCCATAGACGTAGGGATTGAAGTCGCTGTTGGCGACGTGCGGCCGGACGTAACTGAGATCGTATGCCTGGGCGGCCAGTGCATATCCCTGCCAGTATCGCCGCTGCTTGCCGGGTAGATAGCCGACGGGCAACAGCAGGATCACGGCCAGACACACCTGCACGGGGACCAGTCGCCCGGCACGAATAATGGCCGCCGCGCCGACGCCGGCCAGAAGAATCATGCCGTGCAGGAACCCCAGCGCGCACCACGGGGTTTTATAGCTGATGCGGCAATAGACGGCCGTGAGGACCAGCGTGTAGATGGCCAGCCAGCGGAGCAGGAACAGGCGTGCGGCGGTGTCCGTGGGCGGAGACTGGTCCGAGCCCTCACCCCGGGCCTCTCCCACAGGGAGAGGGACTTGAGCATGCCGTCGCGGCCAGAGGGCGTAGACGAAGCCCACCAGCGCCAGGGCGGGAATGGCCATCTCGGTGCGAACCGGCGCCCGGCCGATCTGATACCAGAAGAACAACTGGAAGTAGTACCACCACGGGTGGACGTGGTCGGTGTTCACGCCGGCGCCGCGGGAGAAGTAGACCTTGTAGGTCAGGATCGAGTCAAGCACGCCGCGCCAGTAGTGGAAGAAACTGGAGAAGAGGATAGCGGAGACGATGACGGCGGTGTACAGAGGGATGAGCCATGTACTCGGCCGGAGCAGACCCGACGGCCTCACGCCGCGGGTCATCACCCAGGCGCCGGCCATGCCCGCGGCCGCCGCGAAGAGGTTGATGATGAAGGTCTCCTTGGTGGCGTGCATGAAGCCGATGGCCGCCCCGAGAATGACCAGCCAGCCCCAGCGCCCCGAGCGCGACCAGCGCCAGGCCGCCCCGATCGCCATCGCCATGAAGAAGACCAGCAGCATCTCCTGGATGTAATAGCGGCTGTAGAAGACCATGGCCGGCGACACGGCAGTCAGCAGCGCCGCGAAGACCGTGGCGACGTTGCCCACGCCATCGCGCAGGAGCAGGACCGACAGGACCAGGGCCGTGCCGAAGAGCACGGTGACCATGCGGTAGTGCCATTCGGTGGCCGCGAACCAGTTGTTGGCGCCGGTCAGCCAGAGCACGGGGAACGTGAAGTAGTTGAGCGTAGGCCCGTGGTATTCGCTGGGTATGTACTTGTAGACGTGCTCCTCACGGATCTCCTCGAGGCGGTAGCAATGGATGGCCTCGTCCTGGTGGAAGACGCGCAGGGTGAGTTTGGGTTCGCGAAATGCGAACGCGCCGACGGTGATGAGCGCGACGGCGGCGATGGTCAGCCATTTACTCATGCGGTCAACCTTTACTCCATCGCGGCTGATGTTGTGGTGCAGGCTTCCAGCCTGCTTCCAAGTCTGTGCGGGCTGGAAGCCCGCACCAATCGCCACGACGCTTCAGCCGCGACGGACTGCGGTGGTCCGCCGCGTCCGATAATCTTCACCCGCGGCTTCCCAGTGAAATACCCACCGAGCACGCGATCCGTTTTTCCTGAATTCGTTACAGACCCGGCCGATCTCTCGCCGAATCTTTACAACATGATCCAGCAACTCGAACCTCGCCGGCTGTTGTCGCTTTCGGTCTCCGTCAACGCCGGTGTGTTGATCGTTCAAGGGGACCAGGCCAACAATGTCATCACCGTGGACCAGAACGCCACGTCCCTGACCGTGGCACTGGACCAGTCGACCTTCTCCACGCCGTTACGCAAGGTCAAGGCCATCCAGGTCTTCGGCATGGCCGGCAACGACCTGATCACGCTGACCCCCAACATCACGCTGCCGGCCACGCTTTACGGCGGCGCTGGCAACGATACGCTCGTGGGTTCGAACCACCCATGCACTCTCTCCGGCGATGACGGCAACGACGTGCTGCGGCCCGGCCACGGCGGGAATGTCGTCTCCGGCGGACCAGGAATCGACACGGCCGACTTTTCCTCGCGAACCGAGGGACTGACCATCACTCTCGACGGCAAAGCCAACGACGGCAGCCGCGCGGCGCCCGGGGTGCCGGCCGAAAACGACAATGTGCTCCCCGACATCGAGATCGTCATCGGCGGCTCGGGCGACGACAAGATCGTCGGCGACAACCTGGCCAACACCCTGATCGGCGGACCCGGCAACGACTCGCTCTACGGCATGGGCGGCAATGACGTGCTCGTGGGCGGGACGGGCAACAACTACCTGTCGGGCGGTGATGGGGACGACGTACTGATCGCCACCAACCTGTCCAGCGGCGACACGCTCGATGGCGGCGCCGGCAACGACGCGTATGCGATCGACGACGTGCAGGGCGTGCGGGACAAGGTGCTGAACTGCGAGTTGGAGTTGTCGGTGATCAATTCGTAGGGTGGGCACTGCCCACCGTTTCGCCGTTTCGCCGTTTCGCCCGCGAATGGCGGGCAGTCTTGTAGGGTGGGCACTGCCCACCACCTTGTCTTGTAGGGTGGGCACTGCCCACCACCTTGTCTTGTAGGGTGGGCACTGCCCACCATCTTGTCTTGTAGGGCGGACACTGCCCACCGTTTCGCCGTTTCGCCCGCGAATGGTGGGCAGTGCCCACCCTACTCACCGCAGGTCAATGTATCGGGATACGGCTCGAGGGGCCGCGCCCCGCCGTCACACGAACAACACCAATTCATCGCATAGCCGTCTTTCGTCACCCACATCTTGAAACTCGATGCCTCCCACGCATGTGGACACGCCGCGTATCCGTGTTTCACGGGGTTGTAGTGGACGTAGTGCAGGTGATTCTCGAAATCGCGTTCGTCGCGAATCGTGTGTTCCCAGAATCGTCGCTGCCAAACCTCACTCTCGCCATGTCGTCCGCGCGAGGTCGTCGCGTCGTAAACCGCGTCAGCACCCATGAACATTCGCGTGAACGCCACCTTGATCCGGCCGATTCGCCCCGAGTAATCGGCATCATCCTCCGGCAGCGTCCAGATCCAGTGCAGATGGTCCGGCAATACGACCGCGGCAACGAACACAAACGGCTGCTCGGCCATCACTCCGCGGATGGCCGTCCGCAATCGATCCACGTTGATCGCGTCCGCAAAGATCGGTCGCCGACCAAAGGTGCATATCGTGAAGAAGTACGTTCCGCCTTCCCGGAATATCCGTCGGTATTCTGGCATGCACCAACTGTAGCCGGAAAGAGTTGGAATGTGTAGGGTGGGCACTGCCCACCATATCGCAGACCCGGCCGCGAATGGTGGGCAGTGCCCACCCTACGGGGCCAACTCAATCCACTTCACCTTCACGGTTTCGCCATCTCGCTTTGCGCCGGGCAAGTCGATGCGGACGGACGTGATGAGTCCCTGATATTCCTTGGCGTTCGACAGATCCACTTCATAAATGCGATACTGGCCGTCGGCGGTGACGTTCAGCGGCAGGCCAGGGCCGGAATCGCCGGCGAGGCGGGAGAAACGGACGCGGAGGTTGGTCTGCGTGGTGTCGAACGCGGCGTGGATGCGGAGCTTTGGGGCGGCCTCGGCCGGCCAGAGATCCTGCGGGCCGGCCATCGTGCCGTTTTTCACCTGCAGGAGCACGCAGAGTTCGCCGGCGATCGGCCAGCCGGTGTCCTTCAGGCCGTGATACGTCCAGCCGGCGCGGCTTGTCGCAAAAACATACTTCGGCGGCGCGGGGCGCTTGGCGTGGTCGTAAACGTAACTGCGAATCTCCTCCAGCTTGCCGAGGATCAGGACGTAGCGGTACTCGTGTTGAATGTTGTGATCGAGGATCGTCTGGGTGAGTGGGGCGAAGTAGCCGGTGGGGTCATCCTTGGGGCCACCTTTGCCGGGTTTCCCGGCGAAGCCGCCGGTGGTCGAGTAGACGCCTTCATTCCAGAGGCCCAGGCCCCAGTCGTTGTCATCGACCAGCGCGCTCCAGCATTCGTTGGCGCGATAGCCGCTCCAGGGGAACTTGGCTTCGATCTGCGTGAGTTTGTCGTTGCTGAACGGCTTGTCGCCGGTGTAGGTCATCAGCCGCCACCAGGGTCCGTTGGTGTAAACGGCCGGGCATTCCTGGTTCCGGGCCGCATATTGCGTCTTGTCGCCGCGGTCGTTGTTGATCCGGCTGCGAACGGCGGCCGTGTTCTTGTCCAGCGTGATCCAGCACTCGAACGTGCATTCGCCGGGAACATCATCCATCGGCCACTGCATGGGGATACACTTCACATAAAGCATCTTGCCGTCGTTCTGGTGCTCGAGGACTTTGGCGCGTTTGCCGTAGCAGTCGCCGGACTGGATGGGGTTCCAACCGAGAAACGCCCATGATGGTTTGGGTTTCTTGTCGCCGACAATGTAAGGATTCGGCCCGCCGTAGAAGGACATCTGAATCTGCCGGCCCCAGTCGTGGCTGTTGATGAGGTTGACGTCCTTGCCGGAGGGGCCGAGATACGTGATCGAGCCACCGATGGAGAGGTCGATGCCGAGTTTTATCGTGCCGTTGTCGAGGTAGGACATCTGGGGTTCGGCGGCGGCAAGGGGCACGGCAAACAATAGCGAGACACACCAGACCAAGGCACGGAGGCACGCAGGCACGCAGGCACGAAGTGAAGGATGAGAAAGATGCATGGATCACCTATTGAGCGCCGCGCTGTTTAGCCGGGCGCGAAAGTTGAAGCGGCCATCAGGGGCAGCGTCACCGTTGACGTCGAAATCGGCCGCCTCGCCCGTCTGCTGGATGTTGTCGGCCCATTTGAAATCGATTTTCGCGGGCAATTGTTTGATGCCCAGCACGGTGCGCGGGATGGCAAGCTCCAGTTCATTGCGGGCGACGGAAAACTGTATTTTCACGGGATTGCCCCACTCGTACTTGCCGCCGATGTTCTTCTCGATGGTCGTCGTGCCGGGCGACACGCCGGTGCGGTTGACGACAAAGTCGTAGCCGAGCCAGCCGGTCTTCGGATTCGCATCCACGTCGAGGAAGAGGAGCATCCAATTGGGATCCGTGCTGGGAGTGAGCTTGTCCTTCGTGCGGACGTAGAAGTAGACATTGTCCTGGTCGACGCTGACCTTGGCGGCGACGATGTCGTTGCGGCCGGTGTTGTTGACGTACGGGCCGGCCTTGTCGTAGCCAAGATCGTTGCGATGCACGGGGTCGCCAATCGCATCGCGGAACTCTGGCTCGACGTTCTTCCAGTCGTCGAACTTGCCGTCGATGGTGATGGGCTTGGCAACTACGCCGGGAATGGGCCGCACGCCTTTGTACTTGCGGATGTTGCTTATAAGCTGATAGTAGTAATTGTCACCGAAACCCCCTTTCATGGGCTCGATGTCGCGGCTGAACTCGGGGCTGTACTCGTCGACGAAGAACGATCCGCCGGGAGCGAGCAGCTTGCCTAGGAACGGCTGGCCGCCGCTTTTCGAGATGAAGCGCATGGCGATCCACTCGTTCCAGCCGGTGACCAGGACGAACTCGGGATCGACCTCGATGGCCCGCTTCCATTGCTCGGCGAAACAGAGCCCCAGTTCGCTCTGCCACTGGGCTTGCGCCGGCTCCTTGCCATCGTGGAAACTCCGGCCGATGTTCGACACGGGATGCTGGGCCACGCAGACGCTGATCTGCTCGGGCCTGTCCGGTGCGTCGTGCCAGCCGGGGTTCTGCGGGTGGTTATCGATCCAGGCCCACTTGTCCTTGCCGTCGCCGAACCATTTCTGGCCTTTGGTCCAGGCCCAACTCTCGCGGACGGTGAAGAAGTCTTTGCAGTCGGCCGGAAACTCCGCGATCTTCGCCAGAATCAGCGGCCTGCCTTTCCAGTGGAACCAGAGTTCGGGGTATTGTCCGGTTGCATACAAATGGTCATAGAGGTACTTGACGGTCTGGCCGCTCCTGGTCCAGGTGATGAACGCGATCTGCGGCGTGGGTTGGCCGGCGCGGCGCATGTCACTCCAGACCCGGCAGACAGTCCGCACCACGTTGTCGTAGGTGACGGCGTTGGTCGCGTCGAGGAACACCATGTCCACGCCGGCATTGACAAGCATCTGGGCCTGCTTGCGGATGACCGCCTCGTCGGTGCTGAGGTAGTAGCCCCAGAGCGGCTCGCCCCAGTGGTGATAGGCGTTCAGCGGCCCGTATTGCGGATCGGCCGGGTTGGCCGCGATGAACTTGCTGTTGTCGTACACCTGGTTGCCATGCTGGCCAAGCCAGACGAAGTAGAAGACGCCCACGTAGCGGTCCCGCCGCAATGGCCGGGCTTCCTTAATTGTCGGCAACGAGCGGCCCAGCGCGTCGGTGGCGACCCAGGTGTCGGGCTGGGTATCCCAGACAGGAGCCGGTGCTTCGACGGCAAAACCGGGCAACAGCCAGAGGCACAGAGGCACGAAGGCGCACAGGCACGAAGTGCATATACGCTGCTCACTCCGTGCCGGAGCCTGCCCTGAGTCCTTGAGGGGTCTGCCCCCGTGCCTTCGTGCCTTGGTTTCCACCATGTGAGATTGCTCCGCCCGTTCACTTCAAAAACACCACCTTCAATTCCTCGATCACCGCATCCGACATCGGGCTTACCTCGCCGCGGTGGCGGGCGTTGATGATGGCTGCGGCCGTCGATTCCATCACCTCCAGGCGGTCGAAGGCATCCAGCACGCTCGCGGCGCAGGCCGCCTTTGTCGACGCGGGCAGGCGTGATCCAGAGGTCGCCGGCGTCATCGCGGATGGAGAGGTTCCCGCCGGAGGTCGTGGTCATCCGGTAGCGGTAGATGCGCTTCATGGTACGGACGAGTTCATCGCGCGGGTGGACGAGATTGGGCATGGCGTGTTCCTTTCCGGGGAAAGGTTTAACGCCCCAGCAGGCAAATGTCACTGGCGACTACCTGCGGCGGCGCGCCAGGAGCACGGTCGTGGCGGCCAGCAGGGACAGGCAGGCGGGCTCGGGAATCACGACGGTTGCGACCGTTGCGTTGCTGGCGCTCGAGGTGGCGCCATACGCGCCGACCAGGCAGGCGGGTAGCGCCATGGCCGGGCCGGTCGCGGCGGTCGCCGGATCGATGGTGAAGCTGACTCGCTCGGTGTCGGAGACGCCGTAGAGAACGCCATCGACCATGGCCAGGCCGAAGACGCTGGTGTGGTCGAGGTTGCCGATGAGGGTGGGCCTGGCGGAGTGAGGATCGAGACCAAGCAATTGGTTGTCCGTGGTGGTGAGGAGCAGTTGGCCGGCGGAATCAAAGACGAGGTCGCCCGCGGACTCGTAGGGCGAAACGCTGCCGATGAACGTGGCCGCGCCCGTTCCGGTATCGAGAGTGAAGAGATCGCCGAGGCCGGCGGCGTAAAGCGTGCCGTCGGGAGCAAAGGTCAGCGCGTTCAGGCTGTGGCCCGTGGCGCCGATGCAGGTGCCCTGGGCAGTGGCCAGGTCGATCCGCCACAGGCTGGTGAAATCAACACCGAACAGTTCGCCGGATGGGGAAAGGGCGATATCGGTCATGACGGACGGCAGTGTGCCGATAACGCCGGAGTTGCCGGTCGAGAGGTCAAGCATGGCCAGCGTGGCGTGGGCATCATGCACGTAGATTATCGGAGCCGCCGCGACGGGAAGGGCGAGGGTCCAGGCCAATGCAATGCGAACGGCGATGGCAGAACGACGGCGCATGATGCCTCCTGCGTGATACGAGTCAGCGGAGTCCGGATGCCGGACCAGGCAAACGCGGTCAC
>JBEKVL010000006.1:0-27952 GCA_049514055.1 Tepidisphaeraceae bacterium
GAAACCCGCGACGCCGAACACCCCATCATGAAGGGCCTCCCCGCCAAGTGGAAACATGCCAGCGACGAACTCTACGCCAAGATGCGCGGCCCCGCGAAAAATCTCACCGTCCTGGCCACCGCCTTCTCCGCCCCCGACAAGGGCGGCACCAATGAGAACGAGCCGATCCTCATGGTCATCTCCTACGGCAAAGGCCGCGTCTTCCACACCGTCCTCGGCCACGACACCCGCTCGATGTCCGGCCTCGGTTTTCAGATCACCCTCGCCCGCGGCGCCGAATGGGCCGCCACCGGCGCAGTGACGCTCCCGGCGCCGAAGGCTGAAGAACTCCCCGCGGACACGGCGGCGGTCCACAAGGTGACAGCGAAATAGTGCTGCGACGACACGCTCTGAGTCGGATACACATCGTACGATACTTTGCGACAACAAATGTGCAGGCCCGAAGGGCCGATACTTTCGGTAGCCGTGGCCGTAAGGCCACGGAACTCAACGCCTCATCATCAGAGGCCCGAAGGGCCGACACTGTCGGAGATCGCGACATTGTTTTCGCGCCCTGCAGCGGGTCCGGCCGCACAAGTGGGGCCGGCGTGTCGCCGGCCTTCCCGCAGCGTACACCATCTGGAATTCCAGGCCAGCGAAACGCTGGCCCCACTTGCAGAGCCACTATTTCCGAGGACATCCCCGCTGGGCATCACCGTGAGCATTCGCGGCCCGCTACTGGTTTCCTGCGATCGCCCGGCCATCGGCACAGCAACCTCGACCCCCGCCGGCGGCACCGTCACCGCCCACTTCAGCCCCAAAGGCGGCTGCACCGACGCCATCGTCGCCACCATCGGCGAAGCCCGACAAACGCTCGACATCCAGGCCTACTCCTTCACCTCCGTGCCCATTGCCCAGGCCGTCGTGGCCGCCAAGAACCGTGGTGTGAAAGTCCGGGCGGTGCTCGACAAATCGCAGCGGACGGAGCGATATTCCTCGGCCACCTTCCTCAAGAATCACGATGTCCCGACCTACATCGACGACCAGCACGCCATCGCCCACAACAAAATCATGATCATCGACGGCCAGACGCTCCTCACCGGCTCGTTCAACTTCAGCAAGGCCGCCGAGGAGAACAACGCCGAGAACCTGCTCGTCATCCGCGGCAACCCGGAACTCATCAAGCAGTACGCGGCCAACTTCGAAAAGCACCTCGCCCATTCGGAGTCTTACAAGCCCTAATCCATACAGATGAACCACAGAGAGGTTGGTGAGGAATCCACGTCGTTGGGGTCTCGGTGATCACTGTGTTTCCAATCCCGATTTCCCGAATGCTTCGTCCGTCGAAAGGCTACGGCTTGGCCTTACCCCGCTCCCGAATCTCCGCCGCCCGTTTGAGCATAGCCTCGGCTTCAGCAGTCCGGTTCGTCGCCTTCAACAGGACGGCGTAGTTCTCAAGACTGAAGGCGACATTCGGGTGATCCGATCCGAAGACCTTCTCAAAGATCGCAAGCGAGCGTCTGATGAGTGGCTCCGCCCAATCATAATTGACCTGGCGACAGTAGAGTCCGCCAAGGTTGCTCAGGCTCACGGCGACATCAGGATGATCGGGACCCAAGGACTTCTCCCTAATCGCGAGCGAGCGAGCGTAGAACTGTTCCGCCTGATCGTACTTGGCCTGTTTGACATGGAGCCAGCCAAGATTATTCAGGCTACTGGCAATATTCGGATGGTCCGGTCCCAATGCCTTCTCCCAGATTGCCAACGAACGGTTGTACAGTGGCTCCGCACGATCGTACCTGGCCTGCGCGCTGTAGACCTGGGCAAGATTGGTCAGGCTGATGCCCAACCGGTCATCTGACACCCCGAATTCCTCGGCGGCCTTGAGCGCAATGCCAAACAACTTCTCGGCCTGAGTGTACTTGCCCGCGCGGTATACCTTGTATCCATCTTCGTTGCAGGTGCTCCACGACGCGTCTTGGGCAGATGCAGCATGCTGCGGGCCTGCGACAATCGCCCGGACGAACGCCATGAGAAGGGTTCCCCACCAGGCAACTTGTTTCCCACGCATGCACTTTCTCCTGTTGGCCCGAATCCTACCGCGTCGCCGCCGCCCCGCCACGAAACGCTACCGGCTCCGGGCCGCCCGGAGAAGGAGCCGGGAAGATTGTCATCCGCAGATTTCGCAGATTCACGCAGATTGGCAGAGGGCCGAATGGGAATCTGCGTTCATCTGCGTGAATCTGCGGATCGATCTCTGCTCGGATTTCCTCTCCCTAGTGATCGAGATTGACCGCGGATTGCCCGGAGGGCGCGGATGAAGTCGGGATATGACCGCCGGCCGGTAGTCGGAGGTCGGATGCGAATTCAACTACCAACTATCAACTATCAACTGCCATTCATCGAGGCGTACTCGCCGGGCGGTCTAAGACGTATGATACAACGCCACGGCATATTGGCTACTCAACGACATCATCAGAAATCACTAAAGTCACCGGTCAAAAGCCGCCAATTCCGCAGTTAACCCCTGATCCAGACACAAGTTACATCTTCGCCGTTGCGCGCAGGTGTTGCGCGCCCGAAAGAATTTCCATTTTTGCAAATCACACCCCCACAGCACCAACTCCACTTTTGCGCTGCGCGCTGTTGCGCGCAAAACGCTTCGGGCGCGCAGCGCCACGGATAATATGAAGGAGCCATATGATGCTTGACCACACCCTTGTTCATTCGTGCTTCGGGATTCTCTCGTCATTCGGGTTTCGGCTTTCGTCATTCTCTGGACCATCCCAGTCCATTCCGCATTCCGCATTCTGCATTCCGCATTACCTTGGACTCACCCCGGGACCGGTCGGAACCCAGCGGGACCCAATGAAACCCGGAAAGGACATCTTTTGGACCCTCAAAGGACACTGGTTTTCGCCTGTTCCAGACGCCCTCGCCACTCATAACCAACTTGCAAGCAACCCTTTATGTCTCAAGCTCTCGAAACCACAACCCTCCAAACATGTTTTTTCGCGCACCATTCCGCAACCCTCAACGCCCACGGAGCTTGCTCCGTGGGTTCCCAACAGTATTTCGGCGCGATCCAAGCGTTGTCATGGGGAGATTTTGGGGGCGCTTTGGTGGCGCTTCGGGGGCGCTTTTCTCAACCCCATCCATCATCTACAAACTCATAATCCCTTTCCAATGAAGCCTTTGTGCCTGACATCCCCACAACATCCACGCCAAACATTTTTCTTTGCGCCATCCGCAACCCCGCGAATTTGCAGCCAAATCGCGGATGCATCCCCGCGTTCCCAGCCGCCTGGTCCCGGCCGCGGGCTCGGCAGTTGGTCCCGCCCGGCCGATTGGGTAGCATTACATCCCAACCCTATGAAACACCCACAACCCCTCATCGGAAATCCCCTCGGCCGGCTCGGACTGCTCTGCCTCATCGCCCTGCACATCCTGCTGTTCGGAACGTGCGGCACAGCCATCGCCGCCGAAGCCGGGCCCGCCGCCGCAAAAACCGTCTACAACGTCCGCGACTACGGCGCCACTGGCGACGGCAAAACCCTCGACAGCCCCGCCATCAACCGCGCCATCGACGCCGCCACCGCGGCCGGCGGCGGAACCGTCTGCCTGCCGGCCGGATCTTACCTCAGCGGCAGCATCCACCTCAAGAGCAACATCAACCTGCTGATCGACGCCGGCGCCACCATCCACGGCGCGCCGCAGGGTATAAACGCCTACGATCCGCCGGAGCCGTTCGAAGGCAAAGCCTACCAGGATGGCGGCCACACCTACTTCCACAACAGCCTCATCTGGGGCGAGGATCTGACCAACGTCTCCATCACCGGCCAGGGGATGATCAACGGCGGCGGCCTCGCCGCCAACGACAAGGATGTCGGCAAGGGCGCAATCAATCAGGGCGACAAGGCTGTCGCCCTCAAGCGCTGCCGCCATGTCCTCATGCGCGACTTCACCATCTTCCACGGCGGCCACTTCGCCATCCTCGTCACCGGCTGCGACGACATGACCATCGACAACGTGACCATGGACACCAACCGCGACGGTGTTGACATCGACTGTTGCCGAAACGTCATGGTCTCCAACTGCCGCATCAATTCCCCCGGCGACGATGCCCTCTGCCCCAAGAGCACCTACGCGCTCGGCAAGCCCGTCATCACCGAAAACCTGACCATCACCAACTGCCAGGTCTCCGGCTTCAAGGAAGGCACGCTGCTCGATGGCACCATGCAGCCGGCCAAGCGCCGCAACGGCCGGATCAAGTTCGGCACCGAATCCAACGGCGGCTTCCGCAACTGCACCGTGAGCAACTGCACCTTTCGCGAGTGCATGGGCCTGGCGCTGGAAGAGGTCGACGGCGGGATCATGGAGAACATCACCATCACCAACCTGACCATGATGGACGTGCAGGACTACCCGATCTACATCACGCTCGGCCAGCGCAACCGCGGCCCGGAGGGCACCGAGGTCGGCAAGGTGCGCAACATCTTCATCTCCAACGTCATCGCCACCGGCATCGACAAGATGAGCGGCATTCAAATCACCGGCCTGCCCGGCCACTGCGTCGAGGGCATCCGCCTGCAAAACATCCGCCTGCTCTTCAAAGGCGGCGGCACCAGGGAAGACGCCGCCCGCACGCCCAAGGAACTGGACAAGGGCTATCCCGAACCGAGCAAGATCGGCACCATGCCCGCCTACGGCGTCTTCGCCCGCCACGTCTGCGACCTGGAACTCTCCGACATCCGCGTTGGCTTCGACAAGGAAGACCTCCGCCCGGCCATGGTCTGCGTGGACGTCGATGGCCTGGAGATCGACCATTTCAAGGCCCAGGTCGCCGAGGGCGTCGCCGCCGCACGCTTCGACGATATCAAAAACCTCATCATCCGCAATTCGCCCGTGCTCAAGGGACTTGGCGAGGGGAAATGATAATTTGATATTCAGCCGCCAATACCATGCACCGATTCGTGTCTTCGTGCCTTCGTGTTTAACTCCGCCTTTCCCGGCATCAGCGGCGAGACGCCGCTGCCACTCTGAGACACAGGCGGGACGCCTGTGCTATAAAACGGCTCAGCGGAGCTTGGTCGTCGCCAGGGCCATCGCGGCCAGCATCGCGTTGATCAGCCAGAAACGCACGATGATCTTGGGTTCCGGCCAGCCGAGTTTCTGGAAGTGGTGATGGATCGGCGACATCAGGAAGATACGGCGGCCTTCGCCATAGCGTTTGCGGGTGTATTTGAAATACAACACCTGCAGGATGACCGACAGCGCCTCGGCCACGAATACGCCGCCGACAATGACCAGCATGAGTTCCTGGCGGATGACGATGGCGATGTAGCCGATCAGGCCGCCCAGGGCCAGCGAGCCGGTGTCGCCCATGAAAACGGAGGCGGGGTAGCAGTTGAACCAGAGGAACCCAAGGCAGGCGCCGGTGATCGCGCCGGCAACGACGGCCATCTGGCTGGAGGCGGGAATGTAGGGGAAGTTCAGGAAGTTCGCGTTGTCGGAGACGCCGACGATGATCGCCAGCACGATGAACGTGAAACCGGTGATGGCCATGCAGCCGGAGGCCAGGCCGTCCATGCCATCGGTCAGGTTCACGGCGTTGGAGGAGCCGATCATCACCAGCGAACTGAGGATCACAAAAGCCAGCGGACCCAGGATGATGGAGTATTCGCGGAAGTTCTTCACAAACGGGAAATAGAGCCGGTTGTGTTCCTCGATGTTCCGGCCGTAGTGATAGGTGAAGTACGCCAGGACCGTAGCCAGCCAGATCTGAGCGAGCAGTTTTTCGAGTGAGGTGAGGCCCTGGCGGCCGGACTCGCCGCGGCGGTCGCGGGTCAGTTTGAGCCAGTCGTCAACAGCGCCGACGGCGCCGAGGATGGCGACACAGACCATGGCCATCTGGACATAGAAGTTGGACAGATCCGCAAGCAGCGCGATGGTGAAGAGGATAGCGAGGTTGATGAGGATTCCGCCCATCGTGGGCGTGCCCTGCTTGCCGGTGTTCAGAACGTCGATCTCGGGCTGGTCGAATTTGGCGTTGTCGCCGATCTTCTGGACCCGCAGCCAGCGGATAACGCCGGGGGCCAGGAGGTAGACGATCAGGAACGAAGCCATGACCGCGACAATGGCCTGGAAGGTGACGAAGGTGAATACCCGCAGGAAGCCGATCTTATGGGCAGTCAGCCAGAGGAGGTTTTTCTTGACGAGGAGGTAGAACATAGGGGTTCTGCATCAGGCGCTTCGTCTCGCAGGTTGAGCTTGCATCGCGTCGGCGATCTGCCCGAGTTTCATGACGTTGGAACCTTTGACCAGCACGAGATCGCCGGGGGAGATGATCGAGGAAATGGCCGCGGCGGCCGCCGGTGCGTCCGGGTATTTGAGGATCCACTCCGGAGCGAAGCCGCCGTCGCGGGACGCGGCGGCGATGAGGGCCGCCTTTTCGCCGACACAGATGAGCAGATCGAGCGAGCTCGCCACGACGAAGACGCCCATACGCCGGTGTGCCTCGTCCGACTTGTCGCCCAGTTCGCGCATGTCGCCGAGGATGGCAATTCGCCGGCCGTGGCAGGGAAGGGCGGCCAGGGTCTCGATCGCCGCCTGCATCGAAGCAGGGTTGGCGTTGTACGCGTCATTGACAATGGTGACGCCGCCGAGCCGGAGCAGTTGCAGCCGCATTTCCGGGCCGTGGGCGATGGCCAGGGCCTCGACGATTTCCTCGTCGCTGAGGCCGAAATGCCGGGCGACCGCAATGGCCGCCAGGGAATTGATGGCGGTGTGTTTGCCCAGGAGCGGCAGATAGACGCTGGTTTCGCCGTTCAGCAGGAACTCGACGCCGTCGAAGTCGCAGTGAATGTTGGTGGAGTAGAGGTCGTTGGTCTGCTGCGTGCCGAAGGTGACGCGCCGGCCGGGATAGGCGGCGACGGCCTCGAGCACCCTCGGATCGTCGCCGTTGACAACCAGGAGGCCGGCGGGGTTGAGGCCCTCGATAATGCTGGACTCCTCCTTGCGGACCCCGTCGATATCGCCGAGGCCTTCGAGATGTTCCTCGGAGCAATTGGTGATGACGGCAATGTCCGGCCGGGCCAGGTGGGTGAGCGTGCGGATCTCGCCGGGATGGTTGGTGCCCAACTCCAGCACGAGGTAATCGTGCCGCGGATCGGCCGCAAAGATCGCCAGGGGAACGCCGATGTCGTTGTTGAAGCTCTTGGGAGAAAACGTTCCGCGGAGTTCGTGGCAGAGCACGGAGTCGATGATGTGCTTGGTGCCGGTCTTGCCGTTGGATCCGCCGACGCCGATGACCGTGGACTTCATGGCCATGCGGATGCCGTGGGCGAGGTGGCCCATGGCTTTGCGCGTGTCGGCGACCTGAATGAGGACAAGGTCGGCCGGGCATTCGGGGGGAACATGGTCCACCAGGGCGGCGACGGCGCCGTTGGCGGCCGCCGCACGCAGGAAACCGTGACCGTCGTGTTTTTCGCCCCGCAGGGCGACGAAGAGGCAACCCGGCCGAACGTCGTCGGAACCGCGGACGATTCCGGTGATGGCCGGGGGCCTTTGTGGCGATTCGCCGAGCACGCGTCCGTCGACGAATTCGCAAACCTGTTGCAGCGAGATCGCGTCCATGCGTTCTCCAATCGAAGCGTGGGTGCGCTACCCGAGCCGGCCTTTCCCGGCCGCGTTGCCCAGCGCCTGTTTCGCCTCCTCGACATCATCGAAGTGGTGTTTTTCCATACCCAGAATCTGGTAGTTCTCGTGTCCTTTGCCCGCGAGCAGGACGACATCGCCCGGCTCGGCCTCATTGATCGCCCGATGGATCGCCTGGTGGCGGTCGGCCTCGACGATGATGGGCTTCTTCCGCCGCTTGCGGAAGCCCGCCATGATCTGCTGGATGATGCTTGCGGGGTCTTCCGTGCGCGGGTTGTCGCTGGTGACGTAGATCACGTCGGCCAGCCGCTCGGCAACCTTTGCCATGCGCGGGCGCTTCGTATTGTCGCGGTCGCCGCCGCAGCCGAAGACCACGCGAAGCTGGCCGGGCGTGAGCGGGCGCAGGGCGGTGAGGACGTTCTTGAGCCCGTCGTCGGTATGGGCGTAGTCGACGAAGACGCCGAACCCCTGTCCCATCCGCACCGGCTGAAGCCGCCCGGGGGCGCCGGCCGCGTCAGCCAAAGCGCGGGCGATGGTCTCGGGTTCGATGCCGTAGGCCTCCCCGACGAGCGATGCGGCCGTCAGGGCATTGGCGATGTTGTGCTGTCCGATCAGGCCCATGTCCACGCGGGCACGGCCTTTGGGCGTCACCAGAACGAAATGCGAGCCAGTGGCGTCGATGAAGATCTCTTCCGCACGATAGTCGGCGCGCGGCGCGAAACCCCACCAGGCGATCCTCGCGCGACAGTTGCGGATCATCCGGTGCGACTTGGGATCGCCGGTGTTGACGCACGCAACCGCCGACGCGTCAAGCATGTCAAAGAGCATGGCCTTGGCGGCCGCGTAATTGGCGATGGTCTTGTGATAGTCGCGGTGGTCGCCGGTGAGATTTGTGAACGCGGCGGCCGCGAAATGCAGGCCGGCGACGCGGTTCTGGTGCAGGGCGTGGGAAGACACCTCGATGCTGCACGCCTCGGCCCCGTTGTCGCGCATGGCCGCCAGCAGCCGCGAAAGATCGGCGGCCCCGGGCGTGGTCATGCTGGCCTGGCGGCATTCCCGGCCATCGTCAATCTCGACGGTGCCGATCATGCCGCATTTCCGCCCGGCCGCCTTGAGAATATGCCGCACCAGGTAGGCCGTGGTGGTTTTGCCGTTGGTGCCCGTGACAGCCAGCATGCGCAGAGCGCGCGAGGGCGAACCGTGGAAGATCTCGGCCAGCGGCGAAATGGCCGCCGCCGGGTCGGCAACGACGATTTGAGGCAGGTTCAGGCCGTCGATTGGCTGGTCGGCGACCGCGGCCACCGCTCCTTTGGCCGCGGCGTCCAGGGCGTACTGTTTGCCATCGGTCTTCGTGCCGGCACGGGCGATGAAGAGATCACCCGGCCGGGCCTGGCGAGAATCTTCGCAAACGCCGCCGATGGGCAGATCGGGCACACCATCGAGCTTGATTGATGAATCGAACCCCCGCAGCAGTGAATGGAGCAACATCGGGACATCCCTTTCCCGGCCGAGCCTTCGGCCGCCGGTTGGCTGGAACCATCCATGGTCCAGCATCGAGCGGTAATCTACCACTCCGGCCGGTCGGAATCAATGCACAAGTTGGAGCACAACTTTGGACTGCGGTGGCTCGACACCGCTTTTCCATGTGCGTCAGGGTCGATCCTGGAGTACAGAATTTAGCCGAAGCGGCGAAGGATACCGCCAATTCGCCGCTCGATGACGCAACGCCACTTCATTCGCCCGTGACGCCGCAACTAACCAACGTGCATAAAACAGCTATGCTTTTGCTTTGCGTCTTACGAAAAAAAGCCCAATGCCCGACCCACTCAAGGCAACGCCCAGAGCAGCCAGAGCGAAGACCTTTCCAAGACCGGCCGGCCGTCGCCCATGTTCCACGATCCAGCAGGTGTCCAGATTGGTTCCGGGATATGACTCCAGGAGCAGTCGTTTCTGCTGACCGCTCAGGGAGCGGATCTCATTGATGACCATGCCCTCGAGCCGGCCTGCAATCCGTGGCAAGTCACTCTCTGTTTCAACAGCGTTGCTCTTGATGATGACCCGCGGATGCACGACACCTTTGCTCTGCGGCAGAGGATTCAGGTCATGCTTCGGCACCGCTGGAACGTAGACAAGGGTCCAACCTGAATTCATCTTGCTACCGGTCTCGTAGACAAAATTGCTTCCCAATTCGTATTCGGTGAGCGTGACGTAGGCATTGTCGCCCGGTCCCTTTGCGGCAAGGTCCGCGCAGGTGATGGTCGATGGCGCCGATTTCGCGAACTGAGCCAAACGCCTCTCTTCAAAAGCCAGATAAATAAACACAAACCCGCAGAAGATCAGAACGAGCTTGAGCTTGAACACCCATTCCTCCTTTTGATTGAGCAGGTTGAAGCATGAACTCGGTGGTACACGCTGTCAAGAGCGTCGCCGATACGCCGCAGCGTAACAGCGTAACGGCCATCGTTCTATTGAGCGGGTTGTTGCGCCGATGGGAAAGCGGTGTCAAGCCACCGCATTCCAAAGGGCTACCCCTTCACCGCCGCCGTCACTTTCTGGGCCGCATCGGTGAGGTCCGAGGCAACGACCAGCGTGGGAAGTTGGGACTTGGCCGCCGCGAGAATCTGCCGGGCTTTCTCGACGTTGGTGCCTTCGAGCCGCACGACCACGGGAACCTTGAAGCCGACTTCCTGGCCAGCCTTGACGAGTGCTTCGGCGATCAGGTCGCACTTGGCGATGCCGCCGAAAATGTTGACCAGGATGCCCTTGACCTTGGGGTCGGCGAGGATGATGTGGAATGCTTCGATCGCGGCCTCGGCCGTCACGCCGCCGCCGACGTCCAAGAAGTTCGCCGGCTCGGCGCCGTGCAACTTGATGATGTCCATGGTCGCCATGGCCAGCCCCGCGCCGTTGACAAGGCAGCCGATGCTGCCGTCGAGGTTGATGTAGTTGAGGTTGGCCTTGCGAGCCCGCACGTCCAGCGGCTTCTCCTGCGTCTCATCCACCATCGCCTCGATCTCGGGATGGCGATAGAGGCCGTTGTCGTCGAAGTTGAACTTGGCGTCGATGGCCAGGAGCTTGCCGTCTTTGGTCAGCACCAGCGGGTTGATCTCGGCAATGCTGGCATCGGTCTTGAAGAACGCCTTGGCGAGATTCATCATCAGCTTGGCGGCCTCGCCGGCCAGTTTGTCCTTGAACCCCAGCCGATAGGCCAGTTCGCGGGCCTGAAACGGTTGCATTCCCAACATCGGGTGCAGCGTTTCCTTGAGCACCTTCTCCGGAGAATGCCTGGCCACTTCTTCGATCTCCACGCCGCCCTCGGCCGAGGCGATGAACGTGACGGAGTTCTTGGAGCGATCAACAGTCAGCGCCATGTAGTATTCGTGGGCGATCTCCACACCACCGGCAACCAACAGCACCGACACCGGCACGCCTTCCGGGCCGGTCTGCACGGAAACCATGCGGTGGGTGAGCATGAACTGGGCCGCGGCGCGGGCTTCCTCGGCCGATTTGACGAGCTTGACGAATCCCGCCTTGCCGCGTCCGCCGGCGTAGACCTGGGCCTTGACCACGCATAGCGACTGGTTGAACTTGACGAACGCCTTGGCGGCGTCGTCGGCCGAGCGAACCACTTCGGCCGCGGGAACCGGTACGCCGTTGTCGGCGAGAATCTGGCGCGCTTGATATTCGTGTATCTTCATGGGCGTGAATCCTTTGTAATCCTGTCCGTCAGTCCGACTTCCTGCGAGGCCGGAACAATACTGTCGCACGCCCGGATTGGCAACGGGTTCGCGGGCTCGGAGTGCCGGCTTCCACCGGTCTTCCACCTCGAAAGACCGGCTGAAACCGGTACTACGAACAGCCGAACCTGCGCCGCATAGGCTATACTGCGCCAATCGCAGCACGAAGGAGCCATGCGTGAACATCGCCATTCTCGGCGCCGGTGCGGCCGGCATGATCTGTGGAAGCTGCCTGCGCGACAACACGCTGGCCATCGCGCTGCGGCGCCTGGGACATGAAGTCGCGCTTGTGCCGCTTTACACGCCGATGCGAACGGAAGAACCGTCGGCCGCGGTCGAGGAAGTGTTCTACGGCGGAGTCAACGCATGGCTACAGTTCGCTTCGGGGCTGTTTCGCAAAACGCCGCGGTTCGTGGACTGGCTGTTCGACCGGCCATGGTTGCTGAACTGGGCCGGGCAATACGGGGCGCAGACCAATCCGGCTCAACTGGCCGATTTCACGATGGCGGTCCTCGAGGGTGACCTGGGGCCGGTCAGCAAGGAACTACACCGTCTTGCGAACTTCCTGTCCGGCATGGAAAAGCGGGCGGAGATCGTCACCCTGCCCAATGCCCTGCTGATCGGCCTGGCGGGACTGCTTAAACGCCGGCTTAAATCGCGAATTGTCTGCGAACTGACGGGTGAGGACATTTTCCTCGAGGCCATGGATGAACAGCAGCGGAAGACCATGCGCGATGCCATTCGCCGAGAGGAAGAGCACGTCGATTTGTTCATCGCCACCAGCCGCTACTACGCCGGCCACATGGCGAAATACCTCGGCATCCCGGCCGAGCGGATCGCAGTCGTGATGTCGGGCGTGCCCGAAAAACACATGCGTCCGACGCTGCCCGCACCATTGCCGCAGCGACCGCCGACCATCGGCTACCTGGCGCGCATCTGCCCGGAAAAAGGCGCCGACCGCGCGATCGAAGTATTCCGCCGTGTGAAGCGCCTGCCCGGCACGGAGACCGCAAGGTTGCGGATTGCGGGATATCTTGGCAAAGCACACCAGAAATGGTGGGCCGACACCTGGGCACAGGCACAGCGCGATGAGGTCGCTGGCGACGTCGAGTTTCTCGGCGAAGTCGAACTGGGGACGAAACTGGCGTTTCTGGACTCGATCGACGTGCTGTGCGTGCCGACGCGCTACGCCGAGGCCAAGGGGATTTACGTCGTCGAGGCGCTGGGGCATGGCGTGCCGGCCGTTCTGCCGGCGCACGGTTCGTTCGTGGAGCTTGCGGAGATGACCGGCGGTGTCGAGTTGTTCGCCGCGGAGGATCTCGATGAGGCGGCCGAAAAGGTGGCCGGCTTGCTCGGCAACGCGGATCGCAGACGGCAAATTGGCGAACACGGATGGCGCGTGGCAAAAGAGCGATTCACGGATACGCGCATGGCCGAGGAGTTCGTGCGGCAGGTTTCACGGGTGGGGTGAGTCGAGCGTCTCCAGCACGTTCTTCTCCCCTGAACTGGACGATGGTCTTTCTCAGCGCGCCCCCAGTCCGATCAGATGGCGAACGACGCTCCGTCCCAGCGCCCGCAGATTGTATCCGCCTTCGAGCATGCTCACGACGCGCCCCTGGCAGTGGCGGTCGGCCACGGCCACGAGGGTACGGGTGATCAGCTCAAAACCTTCCTCGCTGACGTTCATGTCGGCCAGCGGATCGTCGGCGTGGGCATCGAAACCGGCCGAGAGGAGCATCACCTCGGGCATGAACTCATCGAGTTCGGGCACCAGCCTGGACTCGATGACGCGCAGGTACTCCACGTCGCCGCAGCCGGGGTCCATGGGGAGATTGAGCGTGTACCCGCGCCCGCGGCCGGTGCCGATTTCCCATGCGAAACCCGTACCGGGATAGCAGGTGCGAGGGTGCTGGTGGATACTACAGAAGAAAACTGACGAATCAGCCTCGAAGACCGCCTGTGTCCCGTTGCCGTGATGCACGTCGAAATCGATGATGGCCACGCGCTCGACACCGTATTGCTGCTGGAGGTAGCGGGCGGCGATGGCGATGTTGGAGAACAGGCAGAAGCCCATCGGGTGGTCGGGTTCGGCGTGGTGGCCGGGCGGACGGATGGCCGCGAAGGCGCGCCGGGCCTTGCCGGTGAGCACTGCGTCGCATGCCTGCAACACGCCACCAAGGGCGAGCAGGGCGACGTCGAGGCTTTCATGGCAGACAGGCGTATCGCCGAGGTCGACGACGCCGCCGCCGGCCCTGCAGACGCTTTCGATGCGCTCGACATAGCCGGCGCGGTGGACGAGTGAGATCCATTGGCGATCGGCGGGCTCGGGGCTGATGTGCAGAAGTTTGTGGTGAAAGGAGGGCAGGTGGCCGAGATCGTGGGCAAATCCCGGGAATGGATCGACACCGTTGAGCAGCCCGGCCTGCCGCAAGGCGCGGTCGATGACGCGGAGCCGATCGGGGCATTCGGGATGATGGGGACCGGTGTCGTGTTCGATGAAGCGAGGTGTGGAGACGAATGCGATCATTAGCAGCGTGTGTTTTAGCGACGGCAGAAGGATTTGCAATTCTCGGGCCCGGGTTCAGGGCTCAGGGAAGAGGAGTTGCTCGTAGACGGGGAGGATCGAGGACCAGGAGAAATGGCGGGCGA
Organism: Tepidisphaeraceae bacterium; assembly: GCA_049514055.1. Lineage (GTDB taxonomy): Bacteria > Planctomycetota > Phycisphaerae > Tepidisphaerales > Tepidisphaeraceae > JANYKD01. The sequence continues at coordinate 14,022 of JBEKVL010000006.1, forward strand.
CAGCGTCGTGGCCGGCGGCGATCAGTCGCCGGCGGAGTTGTTCGTCGTCGAGCAGTCGCCGGACAGCCGAGGCAAGGCTCGCCGGGGAGCCGACGGGCACCAAGAGGCCGGTCTGATTGTGCTTGACCACGTCGCGGATGCCGGGGGCGTCGGTCGCGACGATCGGGATACCGGCCGCCATTGCTTCGACCAGGACCAGGCCGAAACCTTCGGCTTCGGATGGAAGAACAAGGAGCGAGATGCGCTTGAGCGCATCCTGCGGCCGGGCAATGGCGCCGTGGAGCGTGATGAAGTCGGCGGCATGGAATCGGTCGATCGTCTGTTGGAGTCGCCCGTACTCGGGACCATTGCCGAAGATGTGCAGATGAGTCTTCCGCAGCGCGAGAGTCAACAGCATGGCCGCCTCGATGAGATCGGGAATGCGTTTGACCCGATCGAGACGGCCGATGAATCCGACGTGGGCGGGCGTGGAAACAGGGAGGGGATCAATCTTGAAATCGTCGGGGTCGATGGCGTTGGGGATGACCTGGATTTGTGACGGGGGAACGTCGGACCATTTCCGTGCGGCGTCGGCAACCGACTGCGATGGCACGACGACGCGACTGGCCAGTGGGGCGATGAGCCGCTGTAGCACCCAGTGCCAGCGGGGCCAGGGCTGCGTGGTCTGGATGGACTGGAAGAGGCGGGTGCCGGTCAGGGAACAGGCAACAGCCGCGACGGCGTTGGCGTGGATGAGGAAACTGAAGACAGCGTCGAACTCGCCGGTGCCGAGGAATGTGAGCAGGCCAGGCAGGATACGCACGTCCCACGAACCCAGCGCGCCCAGCGCCGTGACCTGGACCCCGGCCTGCATAATCTGATCGGCGACGGGTCCGCGGCGGCCGAGACACGCCACGGCGACGGAATGCCCGCGGCCGTGCAGACGGACGGCGAGTTCGCGAACGACCGTGGGCGTGCCGCCGATTTCGAGGTCCGTGACGAGGATGAGCAGGCGGCGGGACATGAGGTTGGTTCATGACGCGGAACGTGCAGCGATCAATAATCTCGAGCATGCCTGACGAGGAGCTTGAAAATGGCCAGGTGGTCGGGTTCGTCGCTCAGACGCTCCGGATGCCACTGGACGGCCGCAAACAGCGGGAAAGCCGGGTCTTCGATGGCTTCGATGATTCCATCCGGGGCGGTGGCCACAACACGAAGATCCCGGCCAAGCTCGTGTATCGCCTGCTTGTGATAGGTGTTGGCCGACAACTCCGGTTTCTCCCAGATCCGACCCAGCCCCGTGTCCAGATCAACCCGCACCGGATGACGCGGCCACTCCCGATCAAGCGGCCGATGTTCCAGGGCATTCTCGCGCGGCACATCCGGGAGAAACTGGTGTAGCGATCCGCCACGATGGACGTTCATGACCTGACAGCCCAGGCAAATGCCCATGACGGGGAGTTTGCGGCGTTCGATCTCGGCCAACAGGGCGAACTCAAACTGCTCGCGCTGGGGATCGAGTTGGGCGGCGTTGGGATGCCATTGCTGGCCATAACGTGCGGGGTTCATGTCGTTCCCGCCCGTGAGCAGCACCGCGCCGAGCCGGTCAAGAACTTCCGGAATCAACGCCGGCGCCATCATGTACGGCAACGGAAACGGAATGCCGCGAGCTTTCTCGACCGACGTGGCGTAGTCGTGGTTGAGCTGATACCGGCCGGGTTTGTCGGCCGCGTCGAGGGTGATACCAATGAGCGGACGGGCCATAGGGAGCTTTCCTGCGCAGTCGGCCCATCATACGGAATAGCCTGGCGCGGGGTCAACGTGCGGGAATGAGCTTGCGGGCCGGATCGAGTTCGTTGCTGCGTTCCTGTTCGCGGCCCTGGGGATTCGCGTAGCTGTCGGTGGAGAGTTGCACGCCGCCGGCCACCAGGCTGCCGTTGGTGTAGTTGGTCAGCACTTGGGCCGTGCGCGGCGTGGGCACCCTGGCGGGCTGGTACGCGGCCGAATCCAACGCCCAGGCGAGGTCGACGCCGGCCTTCCTTTCGAGTCTGTCGAGGCGGATGACGCTGGCGACCAGCGACAGATCGGCGAAGTTCTGCACATCGGCGAAAATGGGCATGGCGGCGGCCAGCGGGTCCATATCGGCCGAGACAGTCTTCGACCAGGCAATAGCACGCTCGGTGGCCCCGCGGGCATCAAACGGAATGGCCCCGGCCTTTACCTGAAGGCGTGGCCCGCGGATGCCGTAGATGTTGCCATCACGCGAGACGAGCAGCGGCTCGTAGGCGGCCTCGAACCAGAAGCCGTTGGCGGCCGGGCGGGAACTGTCCACGGGAATGCCTGCGCCCGGCACCGGGATGGCCTCCAGGCCAAGCGTGTAGTGTTTGAGCTGATAGTCGGCCGCAACGCAGATGAAGGCGATGCGCGTGTCCGGTGCGATGCCGAAGAACCGCACGGGTTGCGGGCCGAGTTTCTCAGCGACCGCCACCGCCAGTTGGTCGCGGCTGGCGCCCGGGTTCTCCTTGAGCGCCGCGAGTCCCTTCTCGACCGCATGCGGGGCCGGGTCTATGGAACAGCCGAAGGGCACCGGGCGCCTCACCAGCCCGCTGCGAAGAGCCAAGATCAGGTCGTCAAACTGGAGGACCGGGCGGGCCGTAAGCTTTCCGCGAGGCTGCACGGGATTGCCGGCATCCCACGGCTCGATCGGGCCGGCGATGCAGATGTCGTGTTGTTCGGGCTCGACGATGATGTAGCGAATCTGCACCAGGCCATTGAGGTAACGCAGATCCTCCGGAAGCGGACGGCCCTGGGCGATGAGTTCCCGGGCTTTGGCCAGCGTCCGGGGGATGGAGACAACACCGAGGCTGGGCTGCCCCGCCTTGCTGCTCTTCCCAAGCCGTGCCAGTTCCGCCCGCTGGTCCTGGACCCGGCGGACGAGCTGACCTTCAGGATCGACGAAGATGCCAAAGGCCTGCGCCTGGTTATTATTATTATTATTGTTGTTATTGTTATTGTTGTTATTATTCTGCTGGGCCAGCAGGATTGGAGCGGCAAGCAAAACGATCAGCAGGCAAGTGGTGATCCGCATGGTGAAGTCCTCGAAGGCATTCTACCTCCAATAAGGTGGGTGCGGAGGCGAGAAATATTTCGTATTCATCATAACGACAAACAGTTACAAATTGCACCATACCCGAACTTCGGACCTACAAGTCCTTTGGACCTTGACAGGCCGCCCGGTGTCCCCTAAGTTGCCCGCTCCAACAGGGCCCCGGAGCAAGCGGACGGGGCACGCAGAACAACAGTGCGAGTGCGAGTCGGGTTTGGGCCCGAGCCGCGGCATACTGCAATACACGCTGAAAGGAGCATAGTTCAATGGCTGCTGTCAAGGTTGCAATCAACGGGTTCGGGCGTATCGGGCGCATGGTCTTCCAGGCGCTCTGCGACCAGGGTCTCCTGGGCAAGGTCATCGACGTCGTCGCCGTCGTCGATATCTCCACCGACGCCAAGTACTTCGCCTATCAGATGAAGTACGACTCGGTCCACGGCAAATTCAAGCACAAGGTCGAGACCAGAAAGAGTGATCCGGCCGCGCAGGAAGCCGACACACTCGTGGTCAACGGCCACGAAATCAAGTGCGTACTGGCCACCAAGGAGCCTTCGCAACTCCCGTGGAAGGCCATGGGAGTGGATTATGTGATCGAATCGACCGGTCTGTTCACGGACAGCGAAAAGGCCAAGGGCCACCTCGCCGCCGGCGCCAAGAAGGTCATTCTCTCCGCCCCGGGCAAGGGCGAGGTCAAGACGATCGTCATGGGCGTCAACGAAACGGAATACGATTCGGCCAAGCACAACATCGTCAGCAACGCCAGTTGCACGACCAACTGCCTTGCCCCGGTCGTCCACGTCATCATCAAGGAAGGCTTCGGCATCGAAACCGGCCTGATGACCACGATCCACGCCTACACCGCCACCCAGAAGACCGTCGACGGCCCGTCCAAGAAGGACTGGCGCGGCGGCCGCGCGGCGGCCTGTAACATCATTCCGAGCACCACCGGCGCCGCCAAGGCCGTCGGCGAAGTGCTGCCGGTGACCAAGGGCAAGCTGACGGGCATGTCGTTCCGCGTTCCCACGCCGGATGTCTCGGTCGTCGACCTGACCTTCCGCACCACCAGAGACACCAGCATCGAGGAGATCGATGCGGCCCTGAAGAAGGCCAGCCAGACCTACCTCAAGGGCATTCTCGGCGTCACCGACGAAGAACTCGTCTCCACCGACTTCATCCACGATGAGCGGTCGAGCGTCTACGACAGCCTCGCGACGCTCCAGAACAACCTCAAGGGCGAGAAACGCTTCTTCAAGGTTGTGTCCTGGTACGACAACGAGTGGGGCTACAGCAACCGCGTCGTCGATCTGGTCAAGCTGATGGCCACGAAGGACGGCGTTCTTAAATAGTTGACAGTTGGTAGTCGATAGTTGTCAGTCATACTCAGAGAGTCAAAGGCGTCCCGGGATTCCGGGACGCCTTCTTTGTTGCACTGAAGCAGGCGTCGTCATTCGCGGCCAGAGGTGGGGCGGCTTCGCCGAAACCGCCGTTCCCGGCGTGCAACGCGGATCGCTCGGCAAGCGGTCCCTCAGTTGCCAAAGAAGATGGTCACGCCCCGTGAGGCGAAACAGTCCCACCGGCCGATTGCCGCCGCTTCCCCGTCCGATTAATATCCCCAACCATGTACCGCTCGGCACCCATGACGGTGGTCGTACGATAGGGCTCGCGCTGTGGCCAATGCCCGGCGAGCCCCGGATTCGTTCTATCGTCACTCCCTGTCACAAATAGTCGCCGTCAGGTCCGGCCCGCAAAGCCGGAGTATTTCAAGGAAGTCAGCCCATGAGCAGTGAACTCGCCAAAACCTACGAACCCGCCGCCGTTGAGGCGGAAACCTACAGAATCTGGCTCGACGAGAAGCGTTTCGCAGGCGATCCGGCCGCTCCGGGCGAGCCGTATTGCATCGTCATCCCGCCGCCGAATGTCACGGGCGCACTGCACCTCGGCCACGCGATCAACAACACGCTCCAGGATATCCTCATCCGTAAGGCCCGAATGGAGGGCAAGAATACCCTCTGGATCCCCGGCGTCGACCACGCCGGCATCGCCACACAGGCGGTCGTCGAGAAGCAACTCAAGGAAAAGGAGAACAAGACGCGCCACGACGTCGGCCGCGAGGCGCTGGTGGCGCGCATCTGGGAATGGAAACAGCAATACGGCGACCGCATCGTCGAGCAGCTCAAGCGGCTCGGTTGTTCCTGCGACTGGGACCGCACGCGATTCACGCTGGACGACATGTGCGCCCGGGCCGTGCGCGAGACATTCTTCAAACTGTTCAAGGACGGACTCATCTACCGCGGAAAACGGCTGGTGAACTGGGACGTGCATCTGCAAACATCGATCTCGGATGACGAGATCTACCATGAGACAGTCAAGACGTCGTTGTGGCATATCAAGTATCCGATCATTCAGGATGAGGCACGGAGGCACGCAGGCACGGAGGCACGAAGTGAATTCGTTGTCGTCGCCACCACGCGGCCGGAGACAATGCTCGGCGATACGGCGGTGGCCGTGAATTCGCAGGATCCGCGCTGGAACTGGGCCATCGGGCTGAAAGTCCGGCTGCCGCTGGTCGGCCGGGAGATCCCGATCATCGCCGACGACGTTCTTGTCGATCCCAAGTTCGGCACCGGCGTTGTCAAAGTCACGCCGGCACACGATCCCAACGACTATGCCGTGTGGCAGCGCCACCAGGGCAAGGCCGATCAGATCGACCTCATCAACATCCTGACGCCGGATGGCAAGATCAACGACAACGGCGGGCCATACGCGGGCATGAAGCGCGATGCGGCCCGCAAGCGCGTCGTGGATGATCTCACCGGCCACGGATTGCTTGTCAAGGAAGAGCCGTACGAGACGCAGGTCGGGCATTCGGATCGGTCCAAGACCGCGATCGAGCCTTACCTTTCGGATCAGTGGTTTGTCACCATGGCGCCGCTGGCCGAGCCGGCGCTCGAAGTCGTGCGCAGCGGCAGGATCAAATTCTTCCCCGAGCGCCACGCGCAGCAATATCTGAGTTGGCTCGGCGAAAAGCGCGACTGGCCGATCTCGCGCCAACTCTGGTGGGGGCATCGGATTCCGGTGTGGGCCAAATCGAGCGAGCCGGCCGGCGCATCGGTTGCCAGGCCACAGCTTGATGCCATCCATGTCGAAAAGGTCCAGGGCGTCGAAGTCGCCATGCGTACCATCGTGCAGGATGGCATTCATACCGAACTCGTCTGCATCCCGCCCGGCCATCCGGATGTCGAAAAGCAGTTCGAATCACTCGGCTACGTGCAGGATGACGATGTGCTGGACACCTGGTTTTCCAGCGCCCTCTGGCCGCACAGCACGCTGGGCTGGCCGACGGAAGGGCAGTCGCTGCGCAAGTGGTATCCCGGTGCGGTGCTGGTCACGGCCCGCGACATCATCACGCTCTGGGTCGCCCGCATGGTGATGGCCGGTCTGTACAACATGCGTGATATTCCGTTTTATCATGTTGCCATCAATCCAACGATTCTCGACGGCAAGGGCGAGCGGATGAGCAAGTCCAAGGGCAACGGCGTCGATCCGGTGGACATCATCGAGATTCATGGCGCCGATGCACTGCGGTTCACGTTGACGCAGATGGCGACGGAGACACAAGACGCCCGTCTCCCGGTGAAGAAACTGCCCAACGGCAAGAACACCTCGGATAAGTTCGATGTCGGCCGGAACTTCTGCACGAAGATCTGGAATGCGTGCCGATTCGCGCTGAGTGCGATGGAGGAGGAGGCACGCAGGCACGCAGGCACGAAGGCACGTAGTGAGGAATCTTCTTCTGCCGCCCCTTCGTGCCTCAATGCCTCCGTGCCTTCGTGCCTTCCGACTCTCGCCGACCGCTGGATCATCTCCCGCCTCAACCGGACTGTGGATGAGGTGAACAAGGCCCTGGCCGAGTATCGTTTCGATGTCTATGCCAAGGCATGTTATGACTTCTTCTGGCGCGACTTCTGCGACTGGTACGTCGAGGCCATCAAGCCGGCCATGAAGGACCCGGCCCGCGCCGCACAGACCGCCAACGTGCTGGCGGCCGTGCTCGATGGATCGCTGCGCCTGATGCACCCGATGATCCCCTTCATCACCGAAAAACTCTGGTGGCGGCTGAACGAAATCCGCCCGCAGCGCGGCCTGCCAGGCTACATCGCCGGCTGCACCACCTCGCGCCTGATTATTGCGGCCTGGCCCAGGGCCGAAGGTATCTTCGAGGACGCCGAGCAGGTCTTCCCGCGGATTCAGGAAATCATTGTGGCGATTCGCAACGTGCGAAACGAGTACAAAGTCGATCAGAAGAAGCCCGTGACTGTGAGCATCGCGGCCCCGGCCGAATCCCAGTGGCAGATCGAAGCCAACCGCGAGACCATCGAACTGCTCGCCACCTGCACGATTCGCGAGGTCAAGGCGGAACTTGTCACTCCGGCCAACAGCGCCCGCATGACGGCGGCCGGCTGCGACATCTTCGTGGAGAACATGGTCGATCCGAATGCCGAAAAGCAACGGAAGGACAAACGGATTGAAGAACTGACTAAACTCCGAGCGTCATTGAAGAGCCGACTGGCCAGCGAGGCATACGTCTCGAAGGCGCCACCGCATCTTGTGAAACAGACCCAAGATCAGCTTGCGGAAGTCGAAGCGGAACTGTCGAAATTGGCAAGAGAATAGCGTTTGCCACTGCTGCCCCGCCATTGTTACAATTCCAAGTGAATTATGCACCGCTACACGTACACCATCCATGTTGAGCCGGCTGAAGAAGGCGGATTCGTCGTTACGGTGTCGGCGTTGCCGGGATGCATCACCGAGGGCGACACCTATGAGGAAGCGATCGCCAACGCCCATGAGGCCATCGAAGGCTTTGTGGAAGCCCTGACCTTGGCACGGCAACCGATTCCGGTCGAAGCCGCGCCGCTCCGTGCTGTTGATGCGTTGGTGCAAATCGAGTCGCAGGTGGCCGCTTGAGTCGGCTATTTCCGATCAAGCCTCGCGAAGCGGTTGCGGTCCTGCGACGAGCAGGGTTTGTCGAACATCATCAAAAAGGCAGCCATCTATTTCTATGGAATGCGCAATCGCAACGGATGACCACGGTCCCCCAGCATCCCGGTGACCGGAAAATGGGCACGTTACGGGCAATTATCAAACAAGCCGGGATCAATGAGGAAGAGTTTCTGAACCTTCTCTGATTCCCGGCCCGACACTTTGTAGGGTGGGCACTGCCCACCATTTTGCGAACGTGATACTCAACGGATGGTGGGCAGTGCCCACCCTACCAGATATGCAATCCATCATTTCCCAACTCGACGCCGCGTTCCGCTCGGCCATCCACACCTCCTTTGGCTTGGATGCCGATCCGCTCATTGCCGTCTCCGCCAACGACAAATTCGGCGACTACCAGGCGAACGCCGCCATGGGCCTGTCCAAGACGCTGGCGGCGCGCGGCGAGAAGACCAACCCGCGCGCGGTGGCCGAAAGAATCAAGGCGGCATTGCAACTCGGCGAGATCGCGAGCGAGATCACCATCGCCGGGCCGGGATTCATCAACGTGCGGCTCGCGCCGGCTTGGCTCCAGAGTCATCTGTCGGCCGCGGCCGCCGATCCGCGTCTGGGCATCGACAAGACGACAGCTCCACAAACCGTCGTCGTCGACTACTCCGGCCCCAACATCGCCAAGGAACTGCATGTCGGTCACCTGCGCTCGACGATTATCGGCGACGCCGTCGTGCGCGTGCTCGATTTTCAGGGCCACAACGTCATCCGGCAGAACCATATTGGTGACTGGGGAACACAGTTCGGGATGCTGATTGCCTTTCTAGGCGCCGGTGAGAACCAATTCGGCGCCGCTGGTGCCCACGAGTTGGAATCGCTGTATCGGGCAGCGAAGAAGCGGTACGACGAGGATCCCGCCTTTGCCGAGCAGGCAAGGCAGACGGTTGTTCGCCTTCAGGCCGGTGCCAAAGATGAATTGACGTGGTGGCAGGGGATCGTCAATTTAACACGCCAGCACTACCTTCCGCTCTACAGCCGACTCGGCGTCCTGCTGACGGAGACCGACGAACGCGGCGAGTCGTTCTACAACCCCTGCCTTGCGGATGTCGTCAAAGACTTGCGCGCATCCGGCATCGCCACGCAATCCGAGGGGGCCATTGTCATCGTCGTCGAAGGCCACGAAAGCCCGCTGATCATCGAAAAATCTGGCGGCGGCTACCTCTACGGCACCACCGACCTAGCGGCCATCCGTTTCCGCGTCGGCCAACTCAAAGCCGATCGGGTCATCTATTTCACCGACGCCCGGCAATCGCAACATTTCGCCCAGGTTTTCGCCGCGGCAAAGAAAGCCGGCTGGACCGCCGGCGTATCCCTCGAACACGCCTCCTTTGGCGCCATGCTTGGCGACGACGGCAAACCATTCAAGACCCGCTCCGGCGGCACGGTCAAACTGGCCGAACTTCTCGACGAAGCCGAGGAACGGGCCAAGGCCATCGTGGTGCAAAAAGCCGGCGAACGCGGCCTGGCCATGTCCGACGAGCAGTACCGCCAGATTGCCCACTCCATCGGCATCGGCGCCGTTAAATACTCCGACCTCTCCAAGGACCGCACCAGCGACTACGTCTTTTCCTGGGACAAGGCCCTGGCCATGGATGGCAACACGGCTCCGTACCTGCAATATGCGTATGCGCGTGTTCGCTCAATATTCCGCAAAGGCGAGACCGATTCGCAATCGGTGCGCGGTGGCAGGCTCGTCTTGCAGGACACCCACGAACTGGCACTCGCAAAACAGATCCTCCGCCTGAGCGAGGCCATCGGGGCGGTGGCCCGAGAACTCAAGCCCCATCACCTCTGCAACTATCTGTACGACTTGGCCACCCGATTCTCCGGCTTCTTCGAGAACTGCCCCGTTCTAAAAAGCGATGAGCCGACCCGCTCAAGCCGGCTGGCCCTGTGCGATCTGACGGCCCGCACCATGGGCCTAGGCCTTGACCTGCTCGGCATCGAGCACCCGGAGCAGATGTAACACAAGCCGAACTTGTCCGATTTGGGTTTGCGTGGGCGGCCGAACGAAGTATAATTTAATTTGGTCTTAGCGAAGCGTTCATGTTTTGTTAAGATCCGTCGCTTGCGGAAAGGGACGTCAGGAGTCGTAACGCAATGGTCCCACAACTCCAGGAAAACCGCTTCGAGCTGAAATACCTGATCGACGAGCCCCGTGCCAACGCCATACGGGACTGCGTCCGCGGTTTCCTCATACCCGACACGCACGCCGATCCCAATGCCGGATTCACATACCCGATTCACAGCGTCTATCTCGACAACCCCGGCCTCTCGCTCTTCAACTCGACCGTCCAGGGCCATAAGAACCGTTTCAAGCTGCGGGCCAGGTATTACGACGACAACCCGGCCAGTCCAATTTACCTCGAGATAAAGCGGCGCGTCAACGATGCGATTCTGAAGAAGCGGGCGGCGGTGCATCGCAGTTGCGCGCCGGGCCTGATACACGGCGATCCGCCTCGCGTCGAACAACTGATCGACTCCGGCCAGCACAAGGAATGGGACGCGCTGCAAAACTTCTGCGACTTGCGCGACCGGCTCCAGGCCCAGGGACGGGTCATCGTCTCCTATACGCGCGAAGCGTGGGTCACGCCCGATAACAACAGCGTCCGCCTGACGATGGACCGCTGCATCTGCGGCCTGCGTTTCCAGCGCGAATTCTCCACCGCGGCTTTCGCGTCGGGCGTGCGCCCGCACATCGGAGGCGTGGTGCTCGAGTTGAAATTCACCTCGCGATTCCCCGTGTGGATGCGCGATGCGGCCCGCATATTTAACCTGCAACGGACGAGTTGCGCGAAGTATGTATATTGTACGTCGGCCATCAGTCCGGGCGAACGCAAATTGCGAAACGAACTGGAGAATATCCTGGCATGAACTCGTTCTCGGACATCCTCACGCAGGCGGACGTGGGCAGCGTCAGCCCTGAAACCCTGCTGCTCATCCTCTGCCTGAGCTTCTGCATCGGCCACATCATCGCCTGGACCTACATGCTCACCCACTCGGGCCTGTCGTACTCGCAGATGTTCACCGCGTCGCTGGTGGTCCTGCCCGTACTGGTATCCATGGTGATGATGCTGATGATCAACAACATCGGCGTCGCCATGGGCCTCTTCGCCGTCATTGCCGTCGTGCGATTCCGCAACGTGCTCAAGGACACCCGCGACACCAGCTTCGTGCTCTGGAGCATCACCGAGGGCCTGGCCTGCGGAACACAGAGATTTGCCCTGGCTATCATCGGCGGGCTGGCGATCGCCGCGATCTTCTTCTACATGAGGTTCACGAGCTTTGGCGGCCGCCACCGCTACGACGTCGTCCTGTCCCTGCAATACTCCGGCGGCCCCGAAAGCATCGACAGCCTCAAGCGAGTTCTCAAACGCCACGCCGTCCGCGCCCACCTTGCGAGCCAGCGCGACAGCGATGGCCAGAATGTCGATCTGTCGTACAGGTTGCTCCTCCGCGACCCGTCCCGCAGCCGCGAGCTTATCCGGGAGCTCGAATGGACACCGGGAATCGGCCGCGTGTCTCTGTATCACCGGGAAGACGAATCGGAGATTTGACCCGTGGCGGAACAACAGACACAACCTGAAATTCCCACCGGGCGCATCCGCACTCCGCTGGCACAGCAGTGGAAGCGCGTCCGCTACCAGCTCATGCCGGTCGTGACCATGGCCCTCGCCGTCGCCGCGACGGCGTATCTCTGGCGGCAGCACTATTCTCCGCGCGACGGCGTCGGCGTCGTACGGGTTGTCGAGGCCTCCGCCACCTGCCCCGAGGACGGGTTGCTCGTCGAGCCGCCCGGCGGTTTCCTTGGCCTGCACGACCGGGTCTCCCGCGATCAGATTGTCGCGCGGCTGGACGACCGGCCGTTACTGGCTCAGTTGAAGGTGCTGCAGAGCGACATGACCCGCCTCCAGCTTGATCTGCCCGCCAAGGAGGAAGCTCTGCGCATCGAACAGGCGACAAGAAAAGACCGCCAGTTGGACGAAGCCCGGCGGCTGAGCATCAATGTCGAGACGCTGCAACTGGCAATTCTTCAGCAGAAGGCCCAGCTTGAGACCGATCAGGTCGAATACCAGCGGCAGCAGGCGCTGTGCGACTTCATCCGCAAAGCCGTGGAAAAAGGAGCGGCCACCGAACGTGAGATGGCCGAGGTGACCATGCACCGGGATGTGGTCGATCAGCGGATCAAAGGCGCCCAGCGATCCATCGTGGAAACCACCGCGCAACTCGTCGCGGCCAAGGAGCGGCTCAACGGCCACAACGACCCGGCCAAGGTCGATGCGGATCGCATCATGGCTCCGATCCGGGCCGCGATCGAAACCCAGAAGGCCCGGCTCGACGAGTTGCAGGTCCAGTTGCAGGATCTCGATATCCGCTCGCCGATCGATGGCCGCATTACCAAGATCCACTACCATCCCGGAGAGACGGTTAAGGCCGGCGAAGCCATCGTGACCATCACGAAAGATCGCAGTCATCAGGTCGTCAGCTACATCCGTCCCGACCAGCACGTCGCGCCGGTGGAAGGCATGCCGGTGCAGATCCGCACCCGCAACGGCGGCCGCGCGGATGTCCGCATCAGCAGCGTCGGCCCGGCGTTCGAGCAGATTCCGCAGCATCACCAGCGAGACCCGAAACTGGTTGAATGGGGCATCCCCGTGCTGATCGACGTGCCCGCGGGACTGCAGCTCCGCTCCGGCGAAACCGTGGACGTCCGCTTCAACCGGACCAGCGCCGCGGCCAGCGGAACCTGAAACCCCACCCGCATTTTGACCGGCGCAACGATTCGGCATCCACATGCTGGACGAGACCGCCATTCTGAGCCCCGGCCGTGGCGACGGCCACGGATGCAGGCGGCCCCAGCCGCCGCAACCCGTGGAAAGAGTTCCGCGCATGACCCCGCCCCGGCGGGGCGGCGGAAGTTTCATAGACCCCGAAGTGCAATGTCGGCCACGACCGGCGAGCACTCCGACACATCTTCGCGGCCACCCGTGAATACGCCGCCGGCGAATGCCGAAACTCGAAATCCAAATGACGATTGAAGCACCAAGCCCGAATGCCGCAAGCGCCCCGCCAAGCGTCTTGCGGACGACAGCCAGACGTCGCTCGGGGACGCCATACTTCATGGCACCGTGCAGCAGTTCCGCATGGACCACCGCACATACGACAATGTCCGACGGTTGATGCTGGCGGAGGCGATGGGTGATCGGGCTCGAAGCATTCTCGAGTTAATCAATCCACACGTTGGAGTCCAGAAGCCAGGGCATCACCATGCCTCGCGCGTGGGTGAAACGCCCTGCTGCGGACGATCAAAACGCTCGCCGGCGAGCGCTCCGGCAGTTTGCTCGAAGTAGCCATCGGGCCATTGGCCGGCCGCCGGCCGATCTCCGGGTTCCCCGGCCAGTGCGAGCGCATCCAGCACCAGCTGCTCGACGCGCTCGGCAGTAGCGCGATCGAGCTGCCTTAACCTTCGATCCAGTTTCTCAGCGACCGTGTTCATAATCTAAGAATACACCATGCGGCAGGCTCGGGGCAATTGGAATTTCGCGGATTAACGCAGATTCCAGACAGGTTCTTCTTAATCTGCGCCAATCTGCGAAACCTGCGGATCCATCTCTTCTTTGGTTGCGGCCAAGCCGCGCCGGGCTCTACTCCATCTCTGTGTTCCATCATCCTCTTCGTGGCCCTTCGTGTCCTTCGTGGTTCATCCGAATTCCTGTTCCGGCCGTGTTCCTCACGTCTTCTTGCCGGGGCGCGACGGATCGGGTTTCCCGGCCGTCTGGAATGCCGACTCCCG
>JBEKVL010000007.1:0-32643 GCA_049514055.1 Tepidisphaeraceae bacterium
GATGGGGATCTCGACGGCCAGGAGGGCGTCGCACGCCTTGGAGGCGGCGATCAGGTGGCTCACCGGGCAGATGCCGCAGGTGCGGGCCATGAGCGCGGGCATTTCGGTGAGCGGGCGGCCTTCGCAGAATTTCTCGAAGCCGCGGAACTGGGTCACGTGGAACATGGCGTCGACGACCTGGCCCTTGTCGTCGAGCTTGAGCGTGATCTTGGAATGGCCTTCGATGCGGGTCACCGGATCGATTACTATTTCGCGAGGCATAACTGACTCCTTGTTTACTTCCCGAACCGCGTCATCAGGCTGGGGTTGGGGGTGCGGCCCTCGAGTAGCTCCGTGAGGACGTAGTAGATGGCGTCGGCCGGCGGCGGACAGCCGGGTACGAAGATGTCCACCTTGATGAACTCGTGGATCGGCCGGGCCTGCGGGAGCAGCGGGGGCAGGCTGAGCGTGGGCCGCTGCGGCTTGAGGGCGACGTTTTCCTTGTAGGCGCGGTCGTAGACTTCGTCCAGGGGAAAGGCGTTGCGCATCGACGGCACGTTGCCGGTCACGGCGCAGTCGCCCAGGGCGATGATGAGCTTCGAGTGTTTGCGGATCTTCCGCACCTTCTCGACGTCCTCGCTGGTGGCGACGGCGCCTTCCATGATCGTGACATCGACCATCTCGGGGAACTTTTTGTTGTCGACGAGCGGGCTGAGGACGAGGTCTATTTTCTCGGCCAGCGCCAGGATGCGTTCGTCGATGTCGAGAAACGACATGTGGCATCCGGAGCAGCCGTCGAGCCAGCAGGTGGCTACTTTGACTTTGCTCATGGTTATTCGGCTCCTCTCATGATTCGCAGGTAGGTGAGGAAATCGCGGCGTTTCTCCATCTCGGCGACGCCGGTCCCCTTGCGGGAGAGGGCGCCGGTGGGGCAGACATTGACGCATTTGCCGCACAGGGTGCAGCTCGTGGACGAGCCCCAGGTCTGGTTGAGGTCGATGGTCACGTGGGCCTCGACGCCGCGGCCGCGGACGTCCCAGGTGTGGGCGCCTTCGATCTCGTCGCAGACTCGAACACAACGCGTGCATAAGATACAACGATTGTGGTCCAGCCGGAAGAGGTCGTGGGAGCTGTCGAACTCGAGCTTGGGGAAGCGATAGGGCATGTTGATGTGGTCGAGCCCGTGCTTCTGGGCCATTTCCTGCAGTTCGCAGTGGCCGTTGGAGACGCAGACCGAGCAGATGTGGTTGCGTTCCGAGAAGAGCAGCTCGAGCACCATGCGGCGGTACTTGTGCAGCCGGGGCGAGGTGGTCGTGACTTCCATGCCCTCGGCGACGCGGGTCACGCAGGCCGGCAGCAGTTTGGGCGTGCCCTTGATCTCGACCAGGCAGAGGCGGCAGCCGCCCCAGCCGGACAGGCCGTCGAGATGGCACAGTGTCGGGATGTCGATCTTGTTTTCCCTGGCCACCTCGAGGATGGTCTGATCGGCGGACGCGCTGAAGTCGTGGCCGTCGATTTTCAGGGTTACAACAGCAACGGTTGCGGTGTTCATCGTGCCACCTCCGCGCCGGCCGGCTCGGCCGGGCGATTGAGTTTCGCGTCGTACTCGTGCTTGAAGTACCGGAGGGTGCTCAGCACGGGATTGGGGGCGGTCATGCCCAGCCCGCAGAGGCTGGTGTTGCGGACCATGTCGCAGAGTTCCTTGAGGAACTCGATGTCGGCGTCGGTCGCCGCGCCTTTGGAGATCTTGTCGAGCACGTTGTAGAGCTGGCAGGTGCCGACGCGGCAGGGCGTGCATTTGCCGCACGACTCGGTCATGCAGAATTCCATGAAGAACTTGGCCACGTCCACCATGTCGGCGGTTTCGTCCATGATGATCATGCCACCGGAGCCCATGATCGAGCCGACCTGGGCCAGCGACTCGTAGTCCACCGGCATGTCCAGGAACTGCTCGGGGATGCAGCCTCCGGAAGGCCCGCCGGTCTGCACGGCCTTGAACTTCTTGTCGTTCAGGATGCCGCCGCCGATGTCGTAGATGATGTCGCGGAGGTTGATGCCCATGGGCACTTCAATGAGCCCGGTGTTCTTGACCGCGCCGGCCAGGGCAAAGACCTTGGTGCCTTTGCTCTTGTCGCGGCCGATGCCGGCGAACCATTCGGCGCCTTCGCGGAGGATGGGCGGGACGTTGGCGAAGGTCTCGACGTTGTTGATCAGCGTCGGGCAGTCCCACAGGCCCTTCTCGGCCGGGAACGGCGGGCGCGGCCGCGGCTGGCCGCGGCGGCCCTCGATCGAGGCGAGCAGCGCCGTTTCCTCGCCGCAGACGAACGCGCCGGCGCCGAGGCGTATTTCGCAGGTGAAGCTGAAGGTCGTGCCGAAGATGCTCTGCCCCAGGACGCCGGTCTTTTCGGCCTGCTTGATGGCCAGCTTCAGCCGCTTGACGGCCAGCGGATATTCAGCGCGGACGTAGAGGTAGCCCTTCTGGGCGCCGACGGCGTAGGCGGCGATGGCCATGCCTTCCAGGACGCGGTGCGGGTCGGATTCGAGCACCGCGCGGTCCATGAACGCGCCCGGGTCGCCTTCGTCGCCGTTGCAGACGACGTACTTGGTCGGGCCCTTGGCCTTGGCGACGGTGCTCCATTTCAGGCCCGTCGGGAACCCCGCTCCGCCGCGGCCGCGCAGGCCGGACTTCTGGATTTCGGCGACGACGTCGGCCGAGGTCATACCGGTCAGGCACTTGAGCAGCGACTTGTACCCGCCGGCGGCGATGTACTCCTCGATGCGCTCGGGGTCGATGAAGCCGGAGTTCTCGAGCACGATCTTCTTCTGCCGCGCGAAGAAGGGGGCCTTGACGTTGTAGTCGATCCGTGCGACGGGCTTGTTGCCGACGCTGGCGATGACTTCGGCGGCATCTTCCGGCTTGACCGAGTGGTACATCCGCTGCGGGACGCCGCTCATGCTCGCGGGCGTGGCGACGTACTCGTCGTCCGCCTTTTCGGGCGGCACGGGCTTCTCGATGGCCACCAGCGGCCCGGCGGCGCAGAGCCCCAGGCAGCCGACGCCGCGGACCTTGCACTTGCCTTCGAGGCCCCTGGCCTTGACTTCCGTCTCCAGCGCGCTCTTGACGGCGTCGCTCTTGCTGGACAGACAGCCGGCGGCCACGCAGACGTTCACGAAGTGCGTGTACTGCGTCTGGCCGGCCAGCTCCTCGTGCGTGATTTTTGATAGATCTTCCGGGGTCATTTTACATCCCACTTTCCGAGACGTTCGATAACAGCCTTGGAATCGAGCTTGCCCGCGACTTCGCCGTCGAAGACGAACGCGGGGGCGAGGCCGCACGAGCCGATGCAACGCGCCTGGACAACCGAGAGGTTGCCATCGGCGGTGGTCTGGCCGGCCTTGACGCCGTACTTCTTCTCGATCTGCGCCAGTGCCTCGTTGGCGCCACGGATGTAGCAGGCTGTTCCCATGCAGACCACGCAGGTATGCTTGCCCTGCGGCTTGAGGGTGAAGAAGTGGTAGAAGGTCGCCACTCCATACACCTTGCTCTGCGGCAGCCGCAGCAGGCTGGCGACGTATTTCAGCGCCGTCTCGTCCAGATACCCGAAGGTCTCCTGGACGGTATGCAGGGTTTCGATGAGGGCGTGGCCGGCATTGCCGTGGCGCCGCGCCGTCGCTTCAACGATCTTCCAGCGCTTGTCCGTGCTCGGAGGCGCTGGCTTGGCCATTGTCAGTGTCATGTCTGACGCTCCTTTATCAACAGATTCGCGGCAACTGCTCTCCGTAGGGTTTCTGGAGAATGCGTCGGCCGCCGATGGATGTTTCCAGTTCGCATACGCCGTTTCGGGCTTCTTCCACGCGCCCGATCACTCGGGCCTCCCTTCCTCGCTCGTCGCCTCGCAGTGCGGCCAGCGCCGCGTCCGCGTCCTGTTTCGCAACCACGATCGCCACTTTGCCTTCGTTGGCCACTTCCAGCGGGTCCAGGCCCAGCATCTCGGCCGCGTGGCGCGTCTCGGGGCGTACCGGGATGGCCCCTTCGTCGAGCACCACGCGATGTCCCGTCCTCGATGCCAGGTCGCTGGCCACGCACGCCAGCCCCCCGCGCGTGGCATCCCGCATGAATTTCACGGTCGGCACCGCCGCGAGCAGCCGGGAAATCAGCCGGTTCAGCGGCGCCACATCGCTCCGCAGCACACTCTGCACCTGCGGCATCTCCCGGGCCAGCATCACGGCCAATCCATGATCGGCAATCGGGCCGTTGATAATGAGGACATCGCCGGGCCCGACCTGGTCGGGGTGCAGGCGCGGCGCATATTTCACGACACCGAGCCCGGCCGTGGTGATGTACAACCCGTCGCGGGAATTCCGGCCGATGACTTTCGTATCGCCGGTGACGATCTTCACGCCGGCCTCGTTGGTCGTCGCGGCGATGGAATCGAGCACGGCTTCGAGTGTCTGCCTGGGCAAGCCTTCACAAAGAATCAGCGAGAGCGCGAGGCCCAGTGGTTCCGCGCCGCAGACCGCGAGATCGTTCACGGTTCCGCTGATCGCAAGGCGCCCGATGTCCCCGCCGGGGAACTGGATGGGCTGCACGACATAGCTGTCCACGGTCATCGCCAGCTTCCCGGATGCGGCCGGGAGAATGGCCGAGTCGAGCAGCTCGTTGAGCATCGCATTACCGAGGCGCGGCAGGATGAGTTCGCCGATGAGTTCATCGGTGAGTTGTCCGCCGCCGCCGTGGGCGAGCATGACATGGGTATGGCGGCCAAGGGGACCGGTGGTCATGATCGGCCTCCTCGGGACAGGCCACCCATACTGGGGGCACGGGCTTCCAGCCCGTGTGCCGCGGTACGCCACGGCATCAACACTCGCGCGTCCGGTGTTTGATATGCGGGGGTAATTCGTCTGCGCCGGTCACCCGCAGGCTGGTGTGTCGGAGTACCGACACGACGGGCTGGAAGCCCGTGCCACCTTCGTGGATCGCCTCCGTCATTCACGCGCGCACTTCGAATCTCGAGTTTCGTCATTGCCCAACCCCCTTCGTGCCCGCGTGCCTGCGTGCCTGCGTGCCTGCATTCCCGTGGTACTTGAACCACGCCTGACACGTTCCCTCGGAACTCACCATGCACGGCCCGATCGGATTGATCGGCGTGCAGACGTTCCCGAAAAGCTTGCATTCGACCGGCGTGCAGCGTCCCGTGATGACTTCGCCGCAGCGGCAGCCGGGCGGCTCGGGGACTTCTTTCGGCTGGAGGTTGTAGCGTACCCGGGCGTCGAACCGGCCATACTCCGGGCGGATCACCATGCCGCTTTTCGGAATCATGCCGACGCCGCGCCACGACACCTCGGCCGGCTCCAAGACCTTCTCAATCAGGTTCCACGCCAGCTTGTTTCCCCCGGCCGTGACCGCCTGCGGATACCAGTTCTCCAGCGCCGGCTTGCCGTCGGCGGCCAGTTCCGTCAGCCGGGCTATGCTTGCTGCCTCGACGATCGGCCGATACGCTTCGTATCCGATGATGATCGACACATGGCCGGGACAGAGGAAGCCGTTGAGGTTGACCTGTCCGCCTTCCAGCAGCGCCAGCATCGCCGGTATGACCAGTTTGTGGCTCGCCAGTACGGTGAAGTTCGCCAGGCCGAGTTTCCCGGCCTCCAGGATCGCAACCGCGGTTGCCGGCGTGGTCGTTTCAAACCCGACGGCGGCGAAGACGACTTCGCGGGATGGGTTGGCGGCCGCGAATTTCACCGCGTCCATCGGGCTGTAGATAATATGTATGTCAGCGCCCTGTCCGCGCGCCCGTTCCAGGCTCCCGGCCGATCCCGTCACCCGCAGCATGTCGCCGTAGGTGAAGAACGCCACGCCCGGCCGCAGGGCCAGCTCGATGAACTGGTCGATGTCGCCCTGCGAAGTCACGCAGACCGGACAGCCCGGCCCGGAGAGCAGCGTGACATTCGAGGGCATCAGGCTGTGCAGCCCCGAGCGGAAGATGCTGACGGTGTGCGTGCCGCAGACTTCCATGAAGTTGACCGGCGCAGGCAACCTCTCCGCCGCAGCGCGCAGCCGCGCCAGCGCCTCGCGGCTCTCAACGACTCGATGTCGCATCGGTCCCCCCCTTCCGGTGGGACAGACCATCCCGGCTGTCTTCCGTTCGATAACTCAAATCCTCGAGCACGCGGAAGGTCTCCTCGACTTCCTCGCAATCCAGCGCCTTAATGGCAAACCCCGCATGGATGAGCACCCAGTCGCCCGGCTTGACCTCGGGAGTCAGCGCCGTGCTGATCTCGACACGATTGCCGTGCAGATCGGCCACCGCCTGCTCGCCGTCCTTGCTCACGATTTTCGCCGGAACTGCTAGGCACATGTGTGACCTCCCATTCGTGCCGCCGCGACGGCCGCCTGCCCGAGCGCGATGCCTCCGTCATTGGGAGGCACACGCCGATGCCGCAACACTTCAAAGCCGCGCCGCGTGAGCCGCCGGATCAGTCCCTTGGTCAGAATCTCGTTGCAAAAGACGCCGCCCGAGATGGCCACGCGGTTCAAGCCCGTGGCGACGGCCGCCAGCTCGATCATGGCCACCCACGCGGCGTCAAACTGACGGTGGAACAAAGCCGCCAAATCCGCCGCCGAGTGGCCCTTTCCAATCCGATCGACCAGTTGCGTGACCAGTGGAGAGAAGTTGATCCGCAAAGGCTGGTCACGCTCCACAGTGAAATAGTCCGGTTCTCCTTCCACATACGCGCCTGTCGATGCGAGGGCTTCCAGTTTCATCGCGGCCTCGGCCTCATGCGTGTTCTTTTCGCAGACGCCGAGGATGGCCGCCACACCGTCGAAAAGTCGCCCGGCCGCCGTCGAGGGAACGCAGCGGACGTTTTGTCGGAGCATTCCGGCTATGAATTCGCGATCCGATTTCTTGGGCATGATCCGGCTGGCGATGGGCAGCTCCACGAATTTCTTGCCAAAAGCCTGCATCAAGAGCGCCATCGCGCAGCGGCGAGTATCCCTGGCGGCCGCATCGCCGCCGGCCAGCGGCATCGGCGTGATATGGCCAACGCGCGTGAAGTCCTTCAGGTCGGCCGCAAGCAGTTCGCCACCCCAGATTTGCCCGTCGGACCCGTAGCCGACGCCGTCGCAGATGACAGCGAGCACCGGGCCGGCAATCCCGTGTTCGGCCAGCACTGCCGCGGCGTGGGCATGGTGATGTTGGACGGCCACGGTCGGCACTCCGAGTTCGTTGGCAAGCTCGCTGGCCGCCGACGTGCTGAGATAGAGCGGGTGCATGTCGTGGGCGATCCACCGCGGTTGCACGCCGAAGAGTAACCTCATGTCCACAATGGCATTACGGAAGCAATCGTAGCTGGCCGCGTGAGTCAGATCGCCCAGGTGATGGCTGAGAATCGCCTTCCCATCACGCACGACGGCAACCGTGGCCTTCAGTTCCGCGCCGACGGCCAGCCCCGCGGCGGCGTAGACCGGCAAGTCAATCGCGGCCGGCACCAGCCCGCGCGCCCGGCGAATGGGCAGCGGATCCTCATCATCGCCCATGTCAATGAGCACGGAGTCATCGACCGGCCGTTCGATGGGCCGGTCGTGCCAGAGAATCGCATCGCACATCGAACCGAGCCGGGCGAGGGCTTCCTGATTGGCGATCACCAGCGGCTCGTCGGAGATATTCGCGCTGGTCATAACCAGCGGGGGCAGTTGCGGATCGGCCGCGAACAGCAGGTGTTGGACCGGCGTGTACGGCAGCATGATGCCCAGCCGATGCACGGCATCGGCGACAAGCGGGGCCGGTGTCCTCGCTGGCCGCGAGAAGTTGTGGATATCCGGGCAATCCGCGCCGGCGAGGACGCTGGTCGCGCTTCGTCGCGGACAGAGCACGATCGGACAAGCGGGTGAAGTCAGCAGGCCCGCCGCCGACTCGCTGAGGTGAACGAGTGTTCGGGCTTCGTCGAGACTGCGGACCATCAGCGCGAAGGGCTTGGAGTCGCGGTTCTTACGCTGGCGGAGTTTGGCGACAGCCTCGGCACTGGTCGCGTCGCAAGCAAGGTGGAAGCCCCCGAGACCCTTGATCGCCACGATTTGTCCCGCGCGAAGCCGCCTGGCCGCCCCGTCAAAGGGATCCGCGGCGATCTTCAGCCCCTGGTTGTCGACCAGTTCGACCCGCGGGCCGCAGGCCGGACAGGCGATGGGCTGGGCGTGGAAGCGCCGGTCGGCCGGGTTGGCATACTCGCGCCCGCAGGCCGGGCACATCGCAAAACCGGCCATCGTCGTGTTCGGCCGGTCATAGGGTACCCGGCGGACAATGGTAAAACGCGGGCCACAGTTCGTGCAGTTGATCAGGCCGTACCGGTAGCGCCGGTCCTTGGGCTCGAGCATCTCACGCAGGCAATCGGGGCAGACGGCGGTATCGACCGTGACCTCGGCCGCCGCGGTCGCCGCATCGAGCGAAACCTCGATCCGGAAATCGGACTCGCCCGGGGCGGGTACGATGTCGTTGCCGGCCATGGAGTCGATGCGGGCAAGCGGCGGCGTATCGGTCTTGATCTGGCGTTCGAAACGATTCAGCTCGCGGGCGGGTCCCTGCGCCTCGATCAGAACGCCCTTGGCATCGTTGCGAACCAGCCCGGAAAGATGCAGGTCGCGGGCAAGGTTGAAGACGAACGGACGAAACCCAACGCCCTGGACCTGTCCAGTCACATGCCAGCGCCGGCGAACCGGTGAGGAGTTGTCGAGCTGGACAGAACGTCGCCGCATAAAAGGACCTCTACGTCCTCTAGTATTCACTGTCTTGGTCGAAGTGTCAATCCCACTCCGTGATTTTTTTCACTAATTCATAACATTAGTAAAAGTAGTCTCTTATGACTATTACTGGCTCCGCCATCCGGACTAATCGCGCAGTCCAGCCAAGCGGCGAGTGCCAAGGTATTGGTCATAGAGCCCGCGAGTTTGGCACCCGGGCGTTGGGTCGGCGATCACAGTCGTTCGACCGCAACAGGAGTGATCGCGGCTGCGGCGATCAGACTGTGGCCGGACCCATCAGACCGGCGGGTTCGGCTGCGAATCCTGCTCGTGCGTCTGCACGGGCGCAGGCGTTTCCGCAGGGGCGGATGCAGGCGCGGGGGCAGGGGCGGGTCCAGGCGCGGGGGCAGGCGCCGGAGCCGAGGCGCTGTCGGCGACGGAGGTGGCCTCGGCGGATGTCGAACGGTCGATGAAATCTTCCTCGGTTTCCTCGATGAACACATCGTCCATCTCGGTCGCATCGACGTCCTTGCGAAGGAGGTAGTAGATGATGGTGTTTGAGCAGAAATAGAAGCTGATGGCGAAAGCGCCCAGCACGAATACGATCAGGTGCATCCAGACCTGCACGAAGAACGCGGCCGTGCAGCCTGCCCAGTCCAGCGGCAGCGTGTTCAGCGAGGTGGTGAACGAGCCGAGCACCGGCTGGGGCCAGATGACATCCCAGAGATTCTCCAGATTGCCGGCATGGCGGCCGACGAACAGGCCGACAGAGAAGTGCGTGGCCAGCAGCACCAGCCAGATCACCACCCGGACGAAGAGGTAGCAGACCGAGCCGTAGGCCACGCTGACCAGGGAATAGAAGAGCATTCGCCAGGGGCGCGCGAAGACGTAGGAGAACGACCGGCTGATGGCATCGAAGCTGTCGGATCCTTCCACGGCGATCGTGGGGTACATCAGGTTGAAGCCGCCGGCCGCGCCCAGGATGATCAGGGCGATGACGAACCCGCAGATCAGGGCGAGGATCAGTCCGATGGAGACCACGATCTCGCCGACCCAGGGGATGACCATGAGGATGCCGCAGACGATCGCAATGACCAGGCCGATGGCGGTGACGATGAAGATCGGGATCAACGGGGCCGAGAAGAAACTCAGGAACTTGTGGATGGCGAATTCGAGCCCCTGGCGGAAGGAGAGTTTCCGGCCTTCGTCGGCGACATGGACCGCGGCGATCCGGGCGACCGCCCCGCCGAAAAGCGACCACACCGCCAGGAAAAACGCGCCGTATAAGAGGAAGTAGATGGTGTGGTGGCGGATGGCCCAGGCCGGAGCCACGGTGAAATACCTCACCAGGCAGAGGATGACACCGGGATCCTGGGCACGGGGATTCATGCCGCCGGCCCAGTTGTTGGCGATCACGGCGTTGGAAATGCCGCCGAGTTGACTGGTCTGGTAGTGGAAGAACGCCGTGAAGAGCCCCTGGCCGCGATTATCGACGACGATCTGCATCCGCGTCCTGGCGGTGTCATAGGCCCGGAGGATCTCGGCCGCTCTGGTCTTGTCGATTTCTTCGACGGCTTTGTCGTGGGCGCGGCGTTCCTCATCGGCGGTGCGCCTGGTCTCACCAAGCTTCTTCAGCGCCGCCTGGTACTCCTCTTCCGCCTTTTTCAATGCCTCCTGGTGAACCTCGTCGATCTTCTTGAGATCAGTGGCAAGGCGCGACTTGTACCAGTAATTCAGATCGGAGGCATAGCGGCCGGCCTCGGCGGCCTCGATGGCTTTGTCCAGGTCGGTGACTTCGACCATCTGCTCCCCGGGCTTGACCTTCTTCAGTTCCAGAAGCTCCCCGGCATAGACAGTGGCAAAGTTCTTTCGCTCCGACTGGCGGGCCTCGACGAACGCCCGGTCTGATGCGGCCTCGTTGTACTTCTTAACCTCCCCCGGCAGCGCCCGATAGCGCGAGAGCCAGACCGCGTCGAAAAGCAACCCGCCGCAGTAGAGGATGATCAGCGCGGCCAGCGCCAGGCCGATTTTTGAGAGTTGCACGGAAATGCGGAAGGTGCGGAAGAGGTGAGTGAATGGAAATAGCTCCCGCCAGTTGATCCCACGAATCACCTGTTGCTGGTCAGACATAACGCGTGTCTCCTTTCCCTTGAAACGTGCGTCGGGAAACGCAGGGACTCTCCGGTTCGCATGGCCGGGCGGCGTGCACATATACCCAGGGGCGGCATGGGCAGGAACACCTGCCCATACGTTCCGCCACGAAGCGGGGCGGAATCGCGCGCGGCCAACTGTCCGGGCATTATAGACGGAGACGCCGCCGGGCTAAAGAGACGCACCGCGAAACTCGCACAATGTTCCAAGTCAGTCGTAGGCAATGCTCAGGAGCATCACATCCGCCCGCGCGTGTCCCCGCTTGTCTTTGGGCGGTTCGATCCACCACTTGTACACCGCCACCATTACCGGCAGGTCGATGTCATTGCTCCCCGACGATTGGCGCACCTTCACGTCCGTCACCTTGCCTGTCGGATCGATCGATACCCGCAGCACAACCACAGCGCGTCCCATCGAAACCACGTCCATTTCGCCCTTGAGCGTGAGCCGCGGCCGGATCGGCTTGAACTTCCGCCCAATCTGCGCGTCGATCTTCCCGGGCCGCAATTGAACAGCGCCGACCGAAGTGAAAGGGTCCGATTCGCTGTCGGTCTCCGGTGCCGGATCGGCCGGAACCAGCGGCAACCCCGGCCGGCCGTTCCCGGCCAACGGGTCGCCTCCCGGACCTGGATGCGTCGCGCCCGCGCTGCCGGCCTCGGCATTGCTTGCCACCTGCACGGGCCTGGGCTGATCCGGCTCGGCCGGCTTGTCGTTGCGCTTTCGATCCGGGTCGTACTCGCTCTTGACCAGGGCGTTCTCGCCGACAGGCAGCGTCGTTGGCTTGGCTTCCTTTGTCTTGTCCACGGTTGGGTTGTCCGGCCGGTCGTTGGGGTCGCGCATGGCCACGGCGTCCGCCGGCCGGGTTGTCGGGCCTTTCACGGCGACAGTTCCCACGCCTTCTTCGATGGCGTCGGGGATGAGCTTCTTCGCCAGCGGATCGGCCTGCCGGGTCGTCGGCCGCAGGAGCGTGTCGAGCACGGCCATTTCCTTGGGCATGTCGGCCGGAGTCACCTTCGAGGGATCATCCACGGCCTGTTCGGGTTTGAGGTCGTTGGGCTTCTTGCGAACGACGACGGCCGGCAGGGTTGTGGGCATGGTCGACTGGGCATCGACGAGCAACTGGTTGGGCTTGGGCGAATGGCCCTCGACGACGGACGGTTCGGCCTTGGGCACGGGGCGGACTGTGCCGATGACGTTGTCCGGCTTCTCCGGCGCTTCGGCGACGATATCCCGGAACGGTGGCCGGGCGATGAGCTTGGGTTGTGGCGGCAGCGGCGGCGCCGGCGCGCCAAAGGGCGTGTTCGGCGGCTCGGGTCGCTCGGTAAGTGCGGCAGGTGGCACCATGCTCGGAGCACTCGGAACTCCACCCGGCCGGGCCGCGGGGCCTGCGCCGCCGGGGCCTGGCATGGTCATGCGGCCGCCGTTGCCATTGTCTCCCGGCAGCCCCGTATAGGGCGACGGTTCGGACGGATTGAGCGCCGGCCCGACCGGATCGCGGCTCAGCCAGGGCTGATCCTGTTTGCCCTCGCGTCCGGCCATCGGCTCATCGCCCGGCGAGGACTTGATGGCCGTTCCTTTCGCCTCATCCTCGCCGAATTGAGACTTGAGGAAGCGGTCCAGCGGATTCTCCGGTGGCCGCTGCACGAGCGGCGGCAGCGGGGGCAGTTGCGGCCGGGCCTGGGGCCACGCCGGGTCGTCCGGCAGGCGGACGATCGGCTCGACGCCGGTTGGTAGAACGATCAAGCCCTCGGCCGTCGATCCCTGATGCCAGGCATACACATATCCATGCCGGGCGAATTCGTCGATTTCCTGGATGTAAACATTGATTATCATCAGCGCAAAACCGGTATGCACCACAAGTGATGCGACAAACCCGATTGAGACTGATGGGTCCGTGCGTTTCATTAAGCCTTTGCTTGAAACGAGTTACGGCTGGATCGGCTCCGGCCGTAAAGCGAAGCAGCCAGTACGGTAAGACACCGTCTGGCCGCGATGGTTTCTGAATGACTGGGAATATTGTATCCGGCGGGGATGGCGGGGCAACTGGCGCAGGAATGACGAAAGTCGAAACTCGAATGACGGATTAAGCTCGAATTGCGAATGACGAAGGGGGCCGAGCATTCGGGAACACGGTACGCGTTCATCAATTCCCGTTGGGGAACACGGTTCCGCATTCGGGGCAGCGCTCCGGGGTGGCCCGCAGGTCGTAGCCGCAGACGGGGCACAGGCCGGGTTGGCGTCGCGACCGGTGACACAGGTGCCAGGCGCAGCGCCGGGCCGGCCAGACGGCCAAGGCGAGGCAGATCGGCCACAGGGGCATACCCCATTCCCGGTAATAACCCGTCACGCCGGCGCCGGGCGGCATTGGGGCGTCGATGGTCCAGAAGCCGAGACGATGCACCAGGGCGCTATCGTCCGGCGGATGCCAGTTCGTGGCCGGTGGCCGGTCGCAGTGCCACAGCGACTCCGGATGCGCAGCGAGTGCTTTGAATTCCGCGATGTTTTCGGGCCGCTCGACTGCGGCCTGTCGCCGAACGGCGAATCCGATCCTGCCGGAGCCGAGCAGGAGCCAGGACGCCGACTCTTGGCAGCGCAGGCCATCAACCTGCCAACGGCTATGATAGAAGCGGTCGCCGATCCAGTAGCTCCGGACCCAGAGGATCACCACGGCGATGCTGAGCAGGAGCGATAACACGGCGAGGATGTCGAGCAGGCGTCGTTTCATTCAACTCGGGGGTCGGTCATTCTACCCCCTGTACCTGCCGAGCATCCGGGGGCACTGAAGGTGACTCACACGCGGTCTCGCAGTATCCGTGAAATCCGCCGCGCGCCGTGCAGGACCGCAAGTACCTCGATGGCCTCGGTCTGAGCACGGTCGAATATCAGATGGTTCGGAAATTCCGTGATCGGCCACGAGCGAATGCCTCGAAGCTTCACACTTCGAAAATCCTTTGGACTCCCCATGCCGGGGAACTCCGCCAGTTTCGTGAACGTCGTCTCCGCCGATTCGGCGAATCGAAGCGCTACAGCCGGGCTTTCCCGTCGGAGATAATCCACGATCTCCTCCAGATCCTGGGCCGCCTTCAGACGGAGAACCACCCGTAAACTCACGGTCGCCCGCCCCCTTCACCTGCCGCCCGATGCTTCAATTTCAGCCAGAAGTCCGCGTTCGCTTCAATGCCCGGCCGTGCATCATCCACGCGGCTGAGCAAGGTTTCTTCCAACTCATCGCGTGATGCGAACGATTGCGTCGCTGGAGCACCGGGGTCAATCCCGGCCGTGTCGGCCGCGAAAAGCTCGCGAACATAATCTTGAAGGCTGCCGAGGCCGGACTGGGCGGCACGCTGGCGCAGCAGACGTTCCAATTCCTCGGGAAGTTCGACAGTCAGGCGAGTCATGATTGATTCAGTATAGAACAACTTCGCGACAGCCTCAATCAGAAAGTCCGTGGGGCGTAGTTGGGAACCGGGTCATCGCATAGTGCCGCCGGTGTCCTCACCGGCGGAATCCGGGGAGACACGCTATGCCGGACACTGCCAGTGAGGGCACTGGCAGCACTTTGCCGCAAATACGATTGCCCTGCCGGAGCGGTCACGTACAACCAAAGTTTGTAGGGTCCGCTTCAGCGGACGCGGTATGGCTGTTGCCCTTCCCCGCCATCGCACCGCCATATCAGCCTTGCCGTCTGAAGGTGCTTTCTCGCTCGGTCTCCTGTTCGAAATGCTCAACAATAACAATTGCGTCCGGATCGGTGTTGTCTATCACCACAACGCGATCGAGCGTCAGTTCGTAACTTGCCGGTGAATCGCCGCTCGTGCCGGTGAGTGACATCCTTGTCCCACTAATTGCCAACATGAAGTTATCGAGCCGCATCGTGAAGCTCGCGTGAGTAGCAAAGTGCCGATCGTGTGGACACGGTAGATTACGTGACCGAGACAGAGATTCAGTGATCTTGACAAGATGCCCTTTCCACGACGCAAGACGTTCCATGGCTGCGTCGACCTTGTCAATCAGTTCCTTTGGTGGCATTTGTCTTTATCCTACAACATGAAACAGTCGGACGACAGTCAGACCAACATCCATTGTGCCACCCTACTCACCACTGTGACCGCCCTACCCCTCCAACCCGCCCCCGTTCCCATCCGGCCGCTCAAGGACGATGTCCACGGCGCCGCCGGGTTGGTAGCTGCGAATATGCTCGATGCCGGCGGGGATGGAGGGGGTGATGTGCATCTGCTCGAGCGTGCCGGTGCGGACGAAGCCCAGTTGCAGGCCGCGTTGCAGCATGTCAATCAGCGGGCGGAAGTAGTCGTCGATGTTCACCACCACGATCGGCTTGTTGTGGAACTTGAGCTGTTTGCCGACGAGGATTTCGAACAGTTCCTCATACGTGCCGATGCCGCCGGGGAGGGCGACGAAGGCATCGCCGGACTGCTCCATGATCTCCTTGCGCTTGCGCATGTCCTCGGTGATGATCAGCTCGTCGCAGAGATTGTCGATGACGCCTTTGTCCACGAATATCTGCGGCGACACGCCCACCACCCGGCCGCCGCCGGCCCGGGCGGCGCGGGCGAGCGTGCCCATGCAGCCGGTGTCGTTGCCGCCGTAAACCAGCGTCCAGCCGGCGGCGGCGATGGCGGCGCCAAGCTCCTGCGCGGCCTGGGTGTAGACGGCGGGGACACGTTTGCTCGAGGAGCAGTAGACGGTGACGGAGCGGACGGGTGACATAGGCAGAGAGTGTGGCCGGGCGGGGCGGGCGACGCAAGAGGCGCGCCGGCGTGATGGAATCCGAATGAGGAATCAAATTCGAATGGCGAATCGCGAGACAGCGATGAAGACCACAAGACTCGTGGCACCTGGGCGTGTCGCCCGTGCGGCATTCTTCGTGGTTCTTAGTGGCCCTTCGTGGTTAGTCCATCTTTTCTTCCGCCATTGGCAGCAGATATTCCAATGCCTTGGCCGAGCACAACACGCCGGGCATGCCGGCGCCGGGGTGGGTTCCGGCGCCGACGAAATAGAGGTTGGGGATGTCCTCGCTGCGGTTGTGGAAACGGAACCAGGCGGATTGGCCGAATGTCGGCTGGATCGAGAAGCCGGTGCCGTGCAGCGAGAGTAACTCGTCGCGGTAGAACTCGGGGGTGACGTAGGACTCCTCGCAGATGCACTCGCTCAGGCCGGGGAGGGCCACGCGCTCGAGGTGTTGCACGAGCATGTCGCGGTATTTCGGGCCCATGGTTTTCCAGTCGGTGGTGCCTTGGAGATTCGGCACGGGGCAGAGGACGTAAAACGCATCGCAACCCTCGGGAGCCAGCGACGGGTCGGTCGCGGTCGGACGATGGAGGTAGACGGAGACGTCCTCCATCTCCAGTTTCTTCTCGTCGAACATCTCGCGGAGCAACTCCCGATACCGCCGGCCGAAGATGATGGTGTGGTGTTGCACGGTCGGGTACTTGCGGCGTGTGCCGAAGTAGAGGACGAAGACGCCCATCGAGTACTTGAGCTTGTCCAGGCGGCGATCGGTCCATTTGCGGCGGTGTTGCGGGGCGATCAGGTGTTTGTGGGCGAAGGGGGCGTCGGCGTTGCAGACGACGAGGTCGGCGGGGAGCGTCGAGCCGTCGGCGAGGCGGACACCGGTGGTGCGGGGCGAAGGTTGATGCCGCGGAGTACCGCGGCACACGGGCTGGAAGCCCGTGCCACCACAAGGGGGAGTTTGGCCGGTTTCGACGAGGATTTCCTTCACTTCGGTGTTGAGGCGGATCTCCACGCCTTCTTCGCGGAGGAGCGTTTCCAGGCCACGGATGATGGCGCCGGTGCCGCCCATGGCGAAATGCACGCCCCACTGACGCTCGAGGTAGTGGATGAGCGAATAGATGCTGGTGGTGTTGAACGGATTGCCGCCGACCAGCAGCGGGTGAAACGAGAAGACGCGGCGCAGGTTGTGGTTGCGGACATATTTGCAGGCCAGTTGCCACACCGTCCGCCAGGCGCCCAGGCGCACCATCTGCGGGGCGGCGCGGAGCATGGACCAGAGCGTCAGGAACGGCTTGTCGCCGAGTTTCACGAAGGCGACGCGGAAGACCTCTTTGGTGTGTTCGAGCATCCGCAGATAGCCATTGCAGTCGGCCGGGTCGAACTTGCGGATCTGCTCCAGCGTCTGCTCGATGGTGCCGCCGTAGTCGAAGAACGAGCCATCGGCGAACTGGATGCGATACCACGGATAGAGCGGCACGAAGCGGATGTAGTCCTCGCGCTTCTTGTTGAACAGGGCGAAGAGTTCGTCGAAGAGGAACGCGGCCGTGACCACCGTCGGGCCGGCGTCAAACACGAAGCCGTTGCGCTCAAAGACACAGGCCCGGCCGCCGGGCTTGCCGAGTTTCTCGACCAGGACCACGTCGTAGCCTCTGGCCCGCAGCCTCGCCGCCGCCGCCAGCCCGCCGAAACCTGCGCCGATCACCACAGCTTTCATGTACCACCTTTGGAGCGGCGGCTCGACGCCGCTTTTCCATGTCACAATGCCTGTAAGACGTCGTTGCCATTTCGCAGCGGCACAACCGGGCCAATCTGCCGCCGAGAGACACCATTTGTAATTTGTCGCCAGCCATCACGCCGATGGAAAAGCGGCCTCAAGCGGCCGCACTCCAAAGTCAGTCCATGTGGAACACTTCTTCCATTGCCGCCCACCACTCGCCGGCGGATCGGCCATCCAGCGGCTTCTGGCAGGGAATGCAGACCGACCACCAGCGCTGCGTCGTCGGGTCGGCGGCCATTTTCGCCATGTCGGCGGCGAAGTCGCGGCCGGTGTACTCGAAGTAGCTGAACAAGTAGTGCGATCCGTCGTCGAGCTTCCGCAGGTAGATCGAGTAGTTGCGGATGTTGCACCGGGCGATCATCTTCAGCACATCCGGCCAGACGGCCGCGTGAAGCTTCTTGTACTCCGCCAGTTTCTCCGCGCGCACGCCGATGACCATGCCGTAGCGTTTGACGTTGGTGTCAGCCATGGGACTCCTTCGCTGCTTTGCACCGGCGGCAGTATACGCGAAACACAGGTGTTTTCAGGCCGCGCCGGGCGTTTGTTCCCGTGTACAACAACCGTCCTACACGGTCTCCACCGGCCGCGGCCCGGCGGGCAGGACCGGGAACCCGCCGGCCTGTTGGATGAACTGTCCGCGTTCGATGTGCGTCTGCACCAGCGCCTTGGCCGAGATCAGGTCCGCCTCGCTGGCGAACGCCTGCTTGGGCGGCATGAGGATCATGACCCCGCGCGTGTACAGGACAAGGAGGCGCGGCGTTTCCAGGTAACTTACAAAGTGGCTCCAGCGATAGACTGTTGTGCATTCTTCGCAAGTCAACTCCACGCCTTCGTCAGCAAACGTGCAACGTTGCGGCAGCCGCGCCGGACTGTTGGCGGCTCCGAGCGAGGTTGGGGCGCGGCCCTTGAGCCAGCGCCCACGCAAGATGATGACGATCAGCAAGACCAGCCACGGCGCGGCCTGAATCATGATGAACTGCCGGCTGTTGAGCGTCCAATCGGCCTGGGCTTCGAGCAAGATCGCCGCTGCGATCATCAACCCCATGGCCAGAAATGTCACCGCTATCAGAAACTTCTGGCGCCAGCGTTCCGGCGCCGGCAGCTCTTCGAAAGGCATGCGCGCACGCGGATTCGCCGGACGTATGGCCAGCACCAGACCCAACAACCACAGCGGGACCGCCGACGAACAGGAGAGCAATCCCCAGAAGTCCACCGACATGCTGAATTCCGGCTTTGCCGCTGCGGGCATGGTTGACGCCGAATTCAGCGTTCCGACCGCTGGGGCTGTCACATTGCTCAGCCTCATCAGCAGTTGGACTGCCACAACAAACACGACAAAGAGAATCCAGGCGAACCATCCCCGCCAGGCGCTCTTGCGTTTCTCCGCCGGCGATTTGCCGGTCAATACGGCCATCCGCGCCGCGGCCTCCTCACGGGCTTCAACATCCGTCAGGCTGTATTCGTTGGTTTGCACCTTCACGATCCAGTCCTCCGGCTCCCGATCATCCTTGGCTTACAGTACACGTTCTTCAACCATGCCGCGTGACAATCGCCCGCAGCTCCTCCGGCAGCGCCGGCGTTCCGCCGGCCTGCGTGCAGACATACGCGGCAACATCCGTGGCCCGGCGGTGAATCTCCTCGAGGCTCCGGCCGGCGAGGCAGCCCATGACTATCGCGGCCGTGAACGAATCGCCTGCGCCGACCGTGTCCACCACCTTCACGATCGGCGCCCGCACGAAACTGTGATGGCCGGGGGCGTAGAGATGGCTGCCCGCGCCGCCGTGGGTGACGGCCACCAGCTTCAACGCAAATCGCGCAATCAATTCCCGCGCGGCCGGCTTTTCATCGTCGCCCAGCGAGAGCATCTTCGCCACAACCGGCATCTCTTCGTGGTTGAGCTTGAAGATGTTCGACCGGGCCAGCAGGTCGGGAACCACCGAAAGGTCGGCCGTCTTGCGGATGTTGATGTCCAGCACGCGCAGGCAGTCCGGCCGGGTTTCCGTGAGGAATGCCATCGTCGTCGCCCGCGTTCCCGGCGAGCGCTGGGCGAGCGAGCCGAAACAGACGGCATCGGCCGACCGGGCCAGCTCGGCCAGTTGCGCCGACCACGGCACATGATCCCAGGCAACATCGCGATGGATCTCGTACGTCGGCGTACCGCCCGCATCGAGCTGCACGCTGACGGTGCCGGTGGGATGGGCCGGGTCCGTCGCGACGGACCAGCGAGCGACACCCAGGGCATCGAGTCTGGCGAGGATTTCCCGGCCAAGGGCATCATCGCCCACGGCGCTGACCACGGCCGCCCGCGCTCCCAGCGCGCCGGCGTGATAGGCGAAATTGGCCGGCGCCCCGCCGAGCTGTTTCCCGGCCGGAAGCAGATCCCAGAGAACTTCGCCGAGGCCGACAACGACAGGTTTGGATGAGTTCATGGACCTCCGCTCCGACGTAATGCCGGCGGCCGTTATACCCGCTCGCGTTGAGGTCGCAAAACCGTCATCCTGAGCGTACTCGCGAAGGATGACGGTTTGTGGTCAAGACGAGGTTCGCGGACAAATGGGCTCATCCCTTCCCGAGTTGCCGCGCACACCCGCCCCACGTCCGCCCGTTGCCGTCGTATAAATTCCGCCAACTTGAGGTCGACCAATGCCATGCCTCATTCGGATTTGGCCATTCGGACGTTGTTTCGGATTTCGGGTTTCGACATTCGGGTTTGCCAACGTGCCTGTTCCGCGCCGGCGTGGTATAGTCTCCATCATCCCAACTCGGAGCCAGTATGCGCGATCTTTCCCGCCGTCTCTTCCTAAAATCCACGGCCGCGGCCGTCGCCTTCTTGCCGTCGGTCCATCTGCGTGCGGCCGGGGCCAATGAACGCATCCGCGTCGCCGTCGTGGGGCTCAAATGGCGCGGCGGCGACCACGTCGACGCCTTCAGCAAACTCCCCGACGCCAGCCTAGCCGCCATCTGCGATCTCGATCAGAGATTCCTGGACCGCGAAACCGACAAGCTGGCCAAGCAGAACCTCAAGACCGACACGCTCACGGACTGCCGCAAACTGCTCGAGCGCAAGGACATCGATGCCGTGGTCATCGCCACGCCCAACCACTGGCATGCGCTGCTGACCATCTGGGCCTGCCAGGCCGGCAAGGATGTCTATTGCGAAAAGCCCGTCTGCCACAACCTCTGGGAAGGCCGGCAGATGGTCGCGGCCGCCAAGAAATATGGCCGGATCGTCGCCGCCGGCACGCAGGCGCGGTCGGATGTCGGCGTGGCCGCGGCCGTCGAGCACATTCGCTCGGGCGCGCTCGGCAAGATCAAGTACATCCACGCGCTCTGGTATCGCAGGCGCGACTCCATCGGCAAGAAGCCGCCATGGACCCCCGACTTCCTCGACTACGACCTGTGGTGCGGCCCATCGCCCAAGGAACCCATCACCCGCAACGAACTGCACTACGACTGGCACTGGGTCTGGCCGACCGGCAACGGCGATGTCTGCAATCTCGGCGTGCATCTTGTCGACATCGCCCGCTGGTTCAATGATGCCAAGACGCTGCCGCGGCGCGTGTTCAGCGTTGGCGGCCGCTACGCCTTCAACGATGCCGGCGAGACGCCCAACACCCAGCTCACCGTCTTCGACTATCCCGTCCCCATCATCCTCGAGAACCGCAATCTCCCCGCCAGGACCGGCGTCGATCAATGCGACGTCTTCCGCGGCACCCGCTCCGGCGTGATCGTGCAGTGCGAAAACGGCTACTTCTCCGGCTACAACACCGGCGGCTGGACCTACGACAACAACGATAAGAAACTCAAGCAATTCGTCGGCAACGGCGGCCTGTCGCACCAGGCCAATTTCCTCGCGGCCGTGCGCTCGCGCAAGACCGAAGATCTGGCCGCTCCCCTCGAAACCGGCCGCCAGTCGTCCTCCTGCTGCCTCGCGGCCAATATCTCCATCCGCAGCGGCGGTCCCGGCAGCCCAGCCGACATCCGCAAGTCGCTCGAAGGCTTTCCTGTCGCCGCCGAGGCTTTCGGCACCATGGAGAAACACCTCGGCGCCAATGGTGTCGATCTGGCCGCGACGCCGCTTACGCTCGGCCCCTGGCTGGCAATCGACCCGACGAGCGAGACCATCACGGCCGTGCAGAACGGCGACGCGGCCGCGCTGAACAAGGCCATCGCCCTGACCAAAGACGCCTACCGCGCGCCGTATGTCGTGTTTGAAAACATGTAGGAGTGTCCGTCCCACCGATTACCCATCAATTCAACGGAGACGGGACGCTGGCTTTACTTTCCGTCATCGATCGCCCAGACGCTCATGGCTTTCAGCGGTTGGGCGGCCGTGACCACGATGCCGGTGCCGGTCATGGCGGGGGCAGCGGGGATAATGGGACAGAGATGTCCACCCACGACCCAGCCGGGACCGATGGTGCGCTCGGCGAACACCTGTTCGCCGGCCGGGGTGCGGACGGCGAGGCGATAGGGCAGGGCGGCGGGGGCGTTGCCGAAGACGCGCAGGGTGACGCCGGCGATGGCGACCGGCTCGGGGAAATCGACCGAGACGGCCGGGCCGGCGTAGATGCACTTGAGGCGGGGCTTGGGCGCTGCCGCACCCCATGGGCCGATACGCGGTGAGGTCACGACCACCGTGTTGCCCTGGCGATACACCGCGCCGCCTTCGGGTGCTTTGAGGACGGCCCGGGGGCCGATGCCGGATATGCGGACAGTGAGCGCGCTACCGGGGATGTCGTCGGGTAGCGAGATCGTGAGTTTGCCGGGCGCCACTGTCAGTTTCGCGGCTTTGGCTACGCGGACATAGTCGGCCACTTCCGCAGTCGGCGCACACCACAACGTGTCAGTGCCGCCGGCGCCCCAGCGGCTTTCGATCGTCTTCAGGCGCGTGCGCCAGCGGTCCTGGTTGGGCGAGCCGGGCTTCTGGTCGATGACGTGGGTGAAGTCGATGACGAGGCTGTTGGCCGCCGGACTCTCTTTCCCGCCACCGGGGAAGTCGGCCATGGGGTCGCTCTTGTTCGACGGGTTGCTCCAGACGCTTTCATCGAGATAGGAGCGCGTGAAATCCATCCACTTGACCTTGGGGCTGAGGACGTCGCGCGGGCTGCTGCCGCCGACGCGCGTGGCGATGCCGATGCCGCAGGCCGCCAGGGCGTCGTTGCGGTTGTAATCGGTGTAGCCGTTGGCGTAGACCGCGCCGGTGGGTGCCCGGCCGCCGGGGAGTTTGGCGGCCAGAATCGCCTGGCTCCAGAATGCGTCTTCGCGCGCCTGCTGGTCGGTCAATTGGGCGGCCGGGCCGCTCCAGCCGTTGGCGCGGTGGTCGAAGCTGTGGTTCATGACGCTCCAACCGGCCTGGAGCAGTGCCGCGAGATCGTCCCAGTTGGCGGCCGAGTCGTTGTTGCCGGTGGAGCCGACGATCACGGCGATCGACCCCACGAACGGCCGCCGGTTTCCGCCGGCCACACCGGGCGGGGCGTCGGTGTAGTGATAGTCGGCCAGAAACGGCACCGCGAAGGGACGGACCCATTTGGGGCCGTCGTCGATCTCGATCGCATAGGCCCACGTCTTGCCATACTTGAACGTGCAGATTTCGGCCGTCGGGGTCTGGTCGCCTGTACCCGGCGGCCAGGTCCAACTCCACTCGACGGCGGAGACGGGAATGCAAAGGAGCCACAGCGATATGATGCTCAGACGCAATATGTTCTTCACGATGACCTCAGTACGACGGATCTACGGCTTCGTTCCTTGTCTTACGATCAAGACCGGAAAGCCGCGTCCCGGATGCGAACGCTGTCGAAACATCCAGAATGCGGGTGCGATCGACGACAGCGCGGCCGCCCACCAGAGACTGACATGGCCTTCGGGCAACTTCAACCAGTGATTCGGCCGGCCCCACTTTGCATCCCTCGCAGCGAGTTCCGTTTCGGTTGGTGAGCGCGAACCGATGCCGTATTCAGGCAGATGTTTAAGCAACGCGATGCGGAAGTCCCAGCCCTGACGGAAGACGACCACCTCTTTGTTGCCGATTGCGAGAACCGGATCGCGAATGGGATCCTCCGACCGCGCGACCCAGACAACCGCCGCCACGCAACTCGCCGCCATCGCGATGGAGAGGAAGAGGCCGAGAATGAACAGCCGGTGAGCCAAGAACTCTATCATACACGACACAGTGGAGTGAAGCTCCTTTACATGCTGGCGACTTCCGATCACACTAACCGGTGGTGCCCGGTGCTGCTTCGCCAAACACCTGGAAATACGTGAAGGCGATTGCCCCGAGCGGAGCCAATATGATGGAAGTGGCAAGGACATTCCCGCTTCGAACGCCGATGCGCGCAGCATCGGGA
This sequence comes from Tepidisphaeraceae bacterium, assembly GCA_049514055.1. GTDB lineage: Bacteria > Planctomycetota > Phycisphaerae > Tepidisphaerales > Tepidisphaeraceae > JANYKD01. The sequence goes on from JBEKVL010000007.1 coordinate 23,744, forward strand.
GGTGACAAAGGCATATGACGGACAATGCGCACAATCCCGAACCACCGCTCTGCACGGCCCAAGGCATCCTGCCCGAAGGCGTGCATGTATTCACTCTTGTGCAAGTGCAACAGCGGTTCGGCTCCTTTCAACACAGCGATCGTCGGATCAGGTTGTTTCAGAAACTTGAGCGGTACGTGAGGGAACTGCGGCAGACGGGCTGGAAGGCTTCAATCATTCTCAACGGGAGTTTTGTCATGTCATGCGTCGATGAGCCACAAGATATCGACCTGATTCTCGCGCTACCAGGCGATGTGGACCTGAGCGTGGAATTCCGGCCGTTCGAGTACAACGTGATCTCCAAGCGAATGGTCAGGCGACGGTATGAGTTCGACGCTTTCGCGGTGCCCCAAGGGACGGACGAAGAGCGCCGTTGGATTGAGTTTTTTCAGAAGGTAAATGTGAAATGGTGTGAACCTCCGTATAATCTGGGTATCGGTGCCCGCAAGGGACTGGTGAGGATTGACCTATGATTCGCAACGACGAGCAATTGAAAGTGGTTCGCGGGCAGCTTGAATTGATTGAGGGCGCTCTGGAATCGCTGAAGCGGGATGTGTTGCCTAGGAACCGGGCAAACTTTGACGTCATGGCCGAGGGTTACATCGACCAGATTGCGGAGTTGCGGAGCGAGATCGAGCAGTATGTGGGAGTGTCAATGTCTTGGGAGGCCGAGGGCGTGATTCGCGAAGTCGATCTCGACGAGAACGCGTTTCGGTTGCGCGAGCGTCCGGACCATGCCCCTGAAATACAGTGTCAGTACGATGAGCGCATGGCCGGGGAGGTCATGGGGGCGCTGGGGACGCGAGTGGTGGTCCGGGGTACACTCAAGACGGCGGCACGGGGCCGACGATTGACTATGGAGGTGAAGAACATTCAACCTGTGGACCGGACGTCGTTGCAGCGAGCGTCGTAGCCGTGCATCATGGGCGAGATGCTCCTGCCGCGACGGCCAGCGACAGGTCGCGGAAGGTACGCAGTCCCGCAAATTCCACACTTGCCGGCCGCATAAACCAGGCGGCGATCGAGAGTCCGAGGAAGGCAACAATTGCCACGATCGCCGAGAACGCTGACAGTACGTGTAGCCCGGCGCAGCATCCGATCGTGATCCCGATCCAGGATAGAGCAAATCCGCAACTGCAGCCGTGGAGAAGCGGCCTGCTGATCTTGACGGTCGGCAGGGCGCCCGGGGCGAGTCGCGACAACTCGGCCAGAAACACGCCGGAATAGCGGCGCGTGTACTCGGCCAGCGGAGTGGACGGGGCGATCTCTCCCCCATCGGCGCCGGCGGCGGCCAGATATGAACGGATGGTGAGGAACGCTCCGGCCGGCAGACACTCACTGCCGAGCAATCGTGCCGCACGCACGCGAGGAATCTTCGCGTGCTGCGCCAGCAGTGTACACACCTCGCGCAGTTTCTGGCCCTTCGCAGGTTCCAGAACGCCGCGCCAGTGCTCGAGTGGGATATCGACCGACCACCATGTATTCGTGGCCTCGGCCAATGCCCGCCAACCGACAAAGTCATACCCCTGCCGCCAGTCGTTGACGCTGGACTCGTGGGTCAGCACGATCTTCGGGTAGTCCTCCCAATCACAAGCGCATTGCTGGCGATGCAGGTCGCTAATGATCGCCATGATGTCATCGGGCGTGGCATCGACGTAGATGGGTGGGTAGTGTTCGTTCATAATGTGCCCATTCAATTCTTTGTCTCATCGCCGTGGCAGAATACCGTCGCCGGCACGGGCTGTTTGTCGATGCCGGGGCCGCTCCACTGCAGGCTTAGCGCAGGCGTGCCGCCGGGGCGATGGACGTAGTACAGCCGGAAGGGGTGATGGCCGGCCTTGAGCAGGATTGACTCGCTGATTTCCTGGCCTGGTTTGTAGCCGAAATCGGCGTCGATGACCGTCGCCTCGTGAATGCGGAGCAACGCGCCGGAGTCGGTCGCCAGCGAGAAAGTGTACTTTCCGTCGGCGGGGACCTGGAGATAGCCGGAGAAAAGCAGGCCGGTGTCGCGGGGGCTGACGGCCGGATCGGGGCGGTCGGACTGGCCGCTGGAGGCTGGCGTCATGGCGTCGAACTGCGGCACCCAGGGAAAGGTGCCGGAGAAGGACTGCCAGGTGATGCCGGGTTTGACGGCCGCCACGGCGACGGGCGGAACGAGCTCCGTGTCATAGGGCCGGGTCGTGGCGCCGCCGGGCCGGCGGACGCGCAAAACCGTGTCATGGAACTGCTGCTGGAGGGCGGCGTATTCCGCCTGCCCGGCGAGGTCGTGGATTTCCTTGGGGTCGGTGGCGGCGTTGTAGATTTCGAACGGATCGCCGTGGCGGGCGATGTTGTAGCGCACGCCGACATAGTCGCCGATGCACAGCGCCTGCATCTGGCGGCGCAGGCGGTCGCGGTGGGCAGGCTCGAACTGATCGAATTTCGGCGTCCTGCCGCCCTCGAAGTACTCGACGTAGACCCGCGGCGTCCGTTGTGTCCCCTTTCCCGTGAGCGTCGGCAACAGTGAGACACCATCGCTTCGCGCCGGGGCCGGAACGCCGGCCGCCTCGGCGAATGTCGGCATCCAGTCCGGCGACGATGTGGGCAATGCGCTGATGCGCCCGCCCGCGGCGCCGGCCGGCCAACGCACGATCGTCGGCACGCGGAGGCCGCCCTCCCAGCAGTCGCGCTTGATGCCGTCAAACGGCCCGTAGCTGCCGAAGAAGGTCGGGCGATACTGCTCCGGAAGATAGCTCTCGATGCTGGGCCCGTTGTCGGAGGTGAAGACGACGAGCGTGTCGCCGTCGAGCTTGAGATCCTTGAGAAGCTGGACCAGGTCGCCGACCGCATCGTCGATGCGCCTCACGCTCGTCGCGTATCGTTTGTAGACGTTGGGCCACGGCACTTCGGGCGTGGCGGGGTTCTTGTCGTCGTCCCAGGTGGCGCTGGCATAGTCGGGATGAATCCACGAGTCGACGTCGCCGGAGGCGGTGTTGATCATCTGCCCCGGCTTGCCCAGCCATTGCAGGCCAGCCGCCAGCCCGCCGCCGGCCGGGTAGGCTTGCGTGGGCAGCTCGCAGGTGGCGTGCGGCGTGTCGTAGGCCAGGTACATGAAGAAGGGTTGTTCGGGTTTGGCGGCGTGCTGGTCCACGATCCACTTCTTGGCGCGCGCGGTGAACAGGTCGGTCGTGTAGCACTTGTCGAGCGTGGCCGATACTTCGGTGCGGTTGTCCCACACTTCCTTCTTGCCGCGATGGGGGCCTTCCTTGGGATAATGCTCGTGGCCGTCGGTATGGCGGATGTAGCCGAAATAGAAGTCAAAGCCGCGGTTGAGCGGATGGGCCGGCCAATCGGGCGGCTGCGTCGCCGGCTTGCCCTGAAGGCCCCACTTACCAAAGGCGGCCGTGGCATAACCCGCGCTTCTCATCACGGTTGCCAGCGTGTGGTTGTTCTCGAGTTCCTTGTCGAACTGGTTGTCGCGGACGTTGGCGTGTCCCTGATGCACGCCCAGGAGCAACGATGCCCGCGACGGGGCGCAGACCGGCGAGGGACAGTAGTGGTGGGTGAAGCGGATGCCCTCGGCCGCGAGGGTGTCGAGATTCGGAGTCATTTGGCACGGCTCGTTGCGGTTCCCGGCCGCCCGCCGCTGGTTCTGGAAGAACGCCCCGACGTCGCCATAGCCCAGATCGTCGGTGAGGATGAAGATGATGTTCGGCCGCCCGGCCGGCGGGGACGCAGCGTGGGAAGACAGCGCGAACAGTGCCGCAACGGCGAGACCCACGACAACGCCCGAGAGAGGTTTGAACATGCTGGCTAACTCCGAACGACGATTATGGGCTACGATTCGTGGTATTGCCACAGGAGGCAAGCCTTGTTTGTCGGCGTGTTCCGGTTCATTGAGACAATCATCGGATCCGTAAGTGCTTTGTTGCACTTTGCTTATGGAAATACATTGAAAGATAGCATTCATCGTGCTGTTTTTCACAATAAAGCCTGTTGTTTGACCCGCGAACACGACTGGCTATCGGCCAGTCTTGGGGCCTCGTTTGAGGGCATAGCGCAGGAACGAACCCAGGCCGGCGAAGCGATAACCGGGATCGACATAGTGTTCGATGACGTAGAACGCGAAGTAGTAAGCGCGGGCGAACGACCAGATGCAAACCGCCAGCAGACCGGCCAGCTTGAGCGTGGGGTGGTCAATGAGGATCACCGCGGCCGACAGCACGCCGATCAACAGGAAGAGGAAGCCTTTGATGTAAAGAATGCGGACGTTGGTGATGTCCATGGATATTACCATACCCACGCCGCCCGCTACCGACTACTGACCACGGACTACTGACTCGCGTACTCGCGATGCTATAATCGCCCCCAACGTCGAAACTCGTCCCGTAAAGGAGCATTTCTCATGTTGAACCTCAATCGTCTCGCACGTCACTGTCTTCTGGCCACCGTCGCGGCCGTCGGCTTTTCGTTTGTCGTGCCCGCGACCGTCTTCGGCCAGGAAGCCGAACAGGAAACCAAGGACCAGCGCGATGCCCGCATGAAATGGTGGCGCGAGGCCCGCTTCGGAATGTTCATCCACTGGGGCGTCTATTCCGTCCCGGCCGGAACGTACCATGGCAAGCAGATCGGCGGCATCGGCGAGTGGATCATGCACAACGCAAAGATCCCCGTGGCCGAGTATCGGGAATTCGCCAAGGATTTCACGGCCGCCAAGTACAACCCCGATGACTGGGTGCTGACGGCCAAGAACGCCGGCATGAAGTACATGGTCATCACGTCCAAGCACCACGATGGCTTTACCCTGTTCGATTCCAAGGTGTCTGACTGGAACGCGGTGAAAGCCTCCGGCGCCAAGCGCGATCTGCTCAAGCCGCTGGCCGAGGCGTGCCAGAAGCATGGCATCAAGCTCGGCTTCTACTACTCGCAATCGCAGGACTGGAACAACCCCGGCGGCGAAGCCTTCGGCGGCCACTGGGACAAGGCCCAGGATGGCAGCTACGACGACTATCTCAAGAACATTGCCGTGCCGCAGGTGAAGGAAATCCTCACCAATTACGGCCCCATCGCCGTCCTCTGGTTCGACACGCCCAAGGACATGACCAAAGAGCGCGCCTCGCTCTTTCTGCCGCTGCTCAAACTCCAGCCGGGCATCATCTGGAACAATCGCCTCGGCGGCGGCTTCAAGGGCGACAGCGAAACGCCCGAGCAGTTCATCCCCGCCACGGGCTATCCCGGCCGCGACTGGGAAACCTGCATGACCCTCAACGACACCTGGGGCTATAAAAGCTACGACAACAACTGGAAGAGCACCGAGACGCTCATCCGTAATCTCGTGGATATCGCCTCCAAGGGCGGCAACTATCTCCTCAACGTCGGCCCGACCCGCGAGGGCCTGATCCCCGAGCCCTCCGTCGAGCGGCTCAAGGAAGTCGGCGCCTGGATGAAGGTCAACAGCGAAGGCATCTACGCCACCAGCGCCAGCCCGTTCAAGAAACTGCCGTGGGGCCGCTGCACGAAGAAGGTCGATGGCGATGTCACCACGCTGTTCTTCCATGTGTTCGACTGGCCGGCCGACGGGAAGCTCGTGGTGCCGGGACTTAAGAACCCGGCCGAGGGCGCGTATCTGCTGGCCGACGCCGGCAAGAAATCGCTGGCCACCCAGGCGGCCGACGAAGGGCTGACGATCACGGTGCCGGCGGCCGCCCCGACGGCGATATCCTCCACGGTCGTGGTGAAGCTCAAGGGCGAATTGAAGATCGAGCAGATGCCGCTGATGCAGGCGGCCGACGGCTCGCTGAAATTGCGCGCGGCCGACGCGATCACCCACGGCGACGAGATCAAATCCGAAGGCGGCTCCGGCCAGGAGAACATTGGTTTCTGGCTCTCGGCGAGCGACTGGGTCGAATGGGAGTTCAAGATCACCAAGCCCGGCAAATTCAAAGTCTCGGCTGAGTTGGCCAGCACTGGCACGAATTCTTTCGAGGTGATCGCCGGCGACCAGAAGCTGACCGGCAAGGCCCCGAAGACCGGCGACTACAAGAAATACCAGACGCTCGACCTGGGCACCCTGGAAATCCCCGCGGCCGGCAAGGCGTCGCTGGCGATCAAGGCGGTCAAAGAAGGGTGGCAGCCGATGAATGTGAGATGGGTGATGTTGAAGCCGGAATGAGCCGCTGGTGCGGAAATCCGAAATCCGAAACTCGAATGGCGAATCAAATCCGAGTACTTTCTTTGCCATTTTCCCGCCATGAAACACATCGTCATCATGCTGCTCGCACTGTTACTCGTCGCTCCTCGCCTCGTTGCCGCGCCACCCAATGTGGTTTACTTACTCGCCGATGATCTCGGCTGGAGCGACATCAGCGCGCATCCGGGCGGCAGCATCCCGACGCCGCAGATTGATCGTCTCTTCAAGGAAGGCATCGAGCTGCGCAACTTCATGGGCTGGTGCGTTTGTTCGCCCACGCGCGCCATGTTGATGACCGGCCGCCATCCATTTCGAGTCGGCACCGGGCCGGAAGTTGGCGGCGAACTGGCGAAGGAGGAAGCCACCATCGCCGAGGGTTTCAAGGCGAACGGCTACCGAACCGGCATCTTCGGCAAGTGGCACAACGGGGAAGATCCCGATACGCCTGAATATCGTCGGGCGTATGAGGAAGCCTGGAAGTCCATGCCGAACAAGAAACTCAAAGGCGGTCTCGGCGTCAACGCACACGGCTTTGACGAAGCCTGGGTATATTACGGCGGCGGCGCGGACTATTTCACGCGGCGAACCGTACAAGGACGCGGCCCGGTGAGCTGGTGGCACAATTTGGAATACCGGCCCCAGGACGTCGGCTACACCGAGGATCTGATTACGGGGCACGTCCTGGAATTCCTTCGCGAGAACAAGGACCGCCCGTTCTTCTGCTACGTGCCGTTTCACATCGTCCACGCGCCGTTGCAGGCGAAAGACTCGGACCTGGAGGGCGTGGACAAAAAGGTGACGGACCAAACCAAGCGCGTCTACGCCGCGATGGTGCAGGCGATGGACAAGAATGTCGCGACCATCCTCGCCGAACTCGACAAGCTCGGCCTGCGCGACAGCACCATCGTTGTGTTTACCAGCGACAATGGCGCAACCAGGGATGGCAGCAATCTCCCATTGCGCGGCGGCAAACACACACTCTTTGAGGGTGGCACCCGCCTGCCCACGGTGGTGCGTTGGCCAAAGGGCGGATTAACCGGCGGGCGGAACTGGGATGGGCTCTGCGGCTCACTTGAAATGTTCCCGACGCTCATGGTGATGGCCAACCTGAAAATGCCCGAAACCCGGCCGTTGGACGGCAAGAACATCTGGCCCGCCTTGCGTGACAACTCCGCCAGTCCGGTCGAGAGCTACTACTGGTCATGGCACACCGAAGATGCCATCCGCACGGCGGAGTGGCGCATGCACCGCTTCGCCGACCATGTCGAGCTATACGACATCCGCGGCGACATCGGCGAAACGGAAGACGTGGCTGCCAAGCATCCCGAGGTGGTGGCATCGCTTAGAACCAAGATGAATGCCTGGGTCGATTCGCTGGGTGCCGCGCTCACCCACCTGCCTGCCCCGGCAAGACTGGACTCGAAGCCGGCGCCTGAGGGAGAGGTGCTCGAAGTTACGGTGACCGTAACCGACAAAGCCAAACCCAGGGACACTCTCATTGTCCCGTTCGCCGGGTTTCAGGGACATCAGTTTGCGACTGATTACATCGAATACGACGTGGCCGTTGCGCCCGGCAGCCTGCGCCAGGGCTTCTTTTACTCGCCGTTCAAGGGCAACGATAACACGGCGATCTCCCTCAACTTCAAGCGTGGTGAAGGCTTCGACCAGTTCGGCCGCGAGCAGGCCTCCGGCCCGGAACCCAAGGGTGGTCCGGGCGTGTGGGAACATCGAATCATCGGCCTTTGCAGCAGCGCGCCGGGCATTCTTCCGCGCCACAGCCTGATCTTCAAAGGAGGCAAGCCCGGCACCTACAAAATATACCTTGACAACCTGCGCATTCGGCACGCCGACGGCACGAACACGCCGATTTGGCTCGATGGCAAGGACACCCGCACGCAGAAAATCGCGGACACGGAGTTGTTCAAGGATGTGCAGGTGCGCGCCGTCCCCTGTCCCGCTTTCGGACCATGAAAGGGGACACTGAACAATGTGCGACGGCATTAATGTTCGGTGTCTCCGACCTGTTAGCTGACATTTCTAAAGCAACACGACAGGCTATATTCGCTGTATTCTGTATTCCCGCCAGCGTGGAAATTGGGCGGCTAGCCAGTATCATGCGGTCCCATCATGCAGCAGTTTCCGTCTCTTGGGTTCTTCGGCTGGGTATACATCGGCCTTGGCATCGCCAACGTCGCCATCGCGATGTGGGGATTGCTGCGAACAGCGATCCTTGGTCGCTGGAAGATCTGCGCTCTGTTCGCGGGATGGTTGGCGATACCTGTTTTGGTTCTGCTGACGCTTTGGCATGTGTGGCGCAATCTACCTGACTAGTGCGAGCTCGTCGTCAGGGGTGCAGCAACTCGCGCGATCTGGCCCTTGGGCAAGACGTTTCCGCAGCGGGCTTTCCCAACCACGGATGCCCCTCAGCAAGGCCTCGCGTTTGGCGTCTGGTTCACCAATCTGGCAGATGATGGCAGCACGAGCAGGGCCAACTCTACCATTGGTTGAAATGCCCACACCCCGTGGAACAAGTTGGGTACGCGGGGATGACCAGCCGTTGCTGTGGACGGCCTGTTGTAAAGGAATAGAAATGTCACCGCGCAAGCCGAAGTAGAAGTGTCACCCCGCGCTGGTCTTTCCCGGCTGTAAGTCCCGCGTAGGCGCAGCCGGAGCGGGACTTACAGCCGGGGCG
>JBEKVL010000008.1:0-26807 GCA_049514055.1 Tepidisphaeraceae bacterium
ATGGAAATTCTTTGGCGCGCGCAACACCTGGGCGCAACAGTGGAAATGCAAGTTGTGGGTGGATCGGGGGTTAACCGCGGAATTGGCAACCGGGCAGAGAGCGGGGAGACGGGTGTGCCCGTCTCTTCTGGCAGATACCACCTGCAGCCGCGATCAACGATCGCGGCTACAAACACGCGGCCGAGGACCGCGATCAACGGTCGCGGCTACAAATCCCTGGTTTGCCAAGAAGCACGGGCAGACCCTTTCGGATGCGCGCGTCCGCCATTTGAACCAGCCACGCGAACACCGTATCCTGTGCAGAGTCTCGGAAGGATGTGCGTATGTTTGGCAATCGAATCGGCTTTGGCGTGTCCGTGGTGATGCTCATCGCGGCGGGCCTGTTCCTGTGGTTCATCCAGGTTCTTGGCACGACCATGTCTCCTGCGACCGCCGTCGGTGCTAACGCCGCTAGCTACACCATGAAATTGCCGCTCGATCCGAGGAAGATCGCGGAAGACAAGGATACCGGCTGGATGAAGGAAGAGGGAGATTCCACGCCGCTGTACAAGGAACTGGACGATTTCTACGAGAGCAACCATAAGGCGTTCGGCAACTTTGTCAGCGAGGGTAACTGCAACCTTCAAAACCCCAACCTGCCGACGATCGAGAAGGGCGCTGCCCTGCTAATCAAGGCCGGCAAACTCAAGGGCGGCGGCGTGTTCAAGGACAATCCGGCCGAGATCATTACTTACGACGCCGACAAGCCCAGGCTGCACAGAATCAAGGCGTTCAAGGACGTGTTCTTTCGCTTGGCCGCCCTTTACCGGAGTGCTGGTCAGGAGGACAAGGCCCGGGAGATCTATCAGGGCATCTTTTCATTTGGGGTCAAACTCTACGAGGAACGCTACGTCGCGGAAGAATGGTATCGAGGCCGCAATATGTTGGACATCGGTATCTACCTCGGCAAAATGGCCGAAGCCAAGAGTCCGGCGGCTGCGGTGCAGTTCAGGGCTTGCGAGGACCAGATCGCGCCGTTCTTCCGCTCGAACATTGAGCCGCCGCTGACCGCGATCCAGTATATGTACCCCAATCCGGCTGACATGGTAGCTCTGGCCGAAAAGGGTGGCGATCCGATGTGGCGCGTTGAGGGAACGCTGCAACTGGGGCGGATCAAGTTCTCCAGCAACATTCAGGTTTCCAGAGAAAAGATGATCCCCATCACGCGCCCCGACGTTCTGGCTGCGATCCGTGAAATCCAGATCTTGACCAACGATCCTGACCCGCGCGTCCGCAAAGCGGCACAACTGGCACAGGAACTGGACGAGCCGGGATACAGAAAGATGACCGGGACGGCGCTGGAATGACCGGCAGGCGAGCCTATCCGCCGTACGCGTTACACCACTTGCACGTACACCCTTCCGGCAGATTCCGGGCGGGGTGGTGGGACCAGTCCAGCGGGCAGTGCTCGTCGGGCGCTTTGGCTTTCCCGATTGTCGGGCACCCGCACCCCTCGAGGGGCTCGCGATGAACCTTTTGCAGGAACGGCCGGCCACAGTAGCTCTCGCCCCGGTGGATGACGCGCACGGGGCACGATTCGCACATGCTCGCCCGCTGCACCCAGTCCCGGGCTTCGCCCAGAATGCCCAGCCGCCGCAGGCGTGAAGCGGCCGACTTGGCCGCCGCCCGGCTGAGCGAGGCAAAGGTACTCGGTCCACAACAGACGAGACTGAGCAGTGTCATAACCCTAGTTTTATCGGCCAAGCCGGGGCATCGGGCGTAGTGTGATACTCCGGCCCGCCGTAACCGTTTGTCTAATATGATCTTGCGATTCAGTTGACGACGGGGCCGGGCCGGTTAGCGTATTGCCGGTTCGGAGTTCACGCTTTGGCGTGTCTTTCGAATGGCTCGGCGTGAAGACACGTTAAAGCGTGAACTCCGAACGTAGGCGCATGGGCAAGATGCCCATGCCACCCAATGGATCGTCAATAATCGCGCCAGCATTTTTGCCGGCTCGCCAAGGGAGCGTCTGTGTCCACAGCAGTCCCGGCCAATCAGCCCACAGCCCCCGGCAACCGCGATCAAGGACCGCGGCCACAGGATCCCGATGGCCTGGCGCGCCTCCGCGCTGCCTCGCGCCACCAGCTTCTTGCCTGGATGGTGCGCTTCCTCAAACCCGTCTGGGGCTATGCCACGCTGGCCGGGCTCTATCTCGCCATCTCCATCCTGCTGGAAGTGGCCATCACCTACTACTTCGGCCTCGGCGTGGACGCCATCAAGACCGTCGGCCAGGACCACGCAGTGCCCGGTTTCCGGGCGTGGCTGCGTGGCGCCTCCCCGGGCGCCGGCGAACTGCGGCGGATCAGCATCATCCTCAGCGCGTTCATCCCCGCCTTCATGCTCTTCCGCTATCTCCGCGAGGTCTCGCGGGCCCAGTTCTCCATGAACATGGTGTACTACATCCGCGAGGCCATCTACGACAAGCTCCAGCGCGTCGGCTTCGCTTTCCACGACGCGGTCACTACCGGCCAGCTCATCAATCGCGCCCTCTCCGACCTCCAGAATTGCCGCACGTTCATCGAGAACGCGCTGCTGACCCTGCTGGAGATCGTCCTGGTGGTGCTGCTCTACGACGGCCTGCTCTGGAAGCGCTCGGCCATGGTCGCACTCCTGGCGCTGGCCCCGCTGCCCGTGTGGGTCTGGTATATCCTCGAGTTTTCCCGCCGCGTGCAGCCGGCCGCCAGGGCGGTCATGGAGGCCGACGACCGTAACGTCTCCATCATCGCCGAGAACATCGCCGGTGTGCATGTGGTCAAGGCGTTCGCCACCGAGCCGCTGGAGATCGGCAAATACAACGCCAACGCCGACACCTTCCGCGGCCGGGTCATGGCCCGCATCCGCCTTTTCGCCGACTTCACGCCCGTCATCCGCACGATTGGCACCGCTTCGCACCTGCTGCTCTTCGCCGCCGTCGGCGTCAGCATCATCCTCGGCCGCCTGTCGGCCGGCGACTTCGTCATCCTCGCCACCGCCATGAGCGCGTTGCTCACGCGACTGCAACAGGTGGCGGTGATCAACGAGCAGTACCAGAACGCGATGGTGTCGGCCGTCCGCCTGTTCGAGGTGCTGCTGGCCAGCCCCACCGTCCCGGAGAAAGCCGACGCACGCCCGCTCGCGCCCGGTTCGGGCACCGTGCGGTTTGAGAACGTCACCTTCGGCTACGACACTGCCAAGCCCGTGATTCACGACGTCTCCTTCGAGATCAAGGGCGGTTCGATCGCCGCCATTGTCGGCCCGACCGGCGCGGGGAAATCCACGCTCATCAGCCTCATTGCCCGCTACTACGACCCGCAGCGCGGCCGCGTGCTCATCGATGGCATGGACGTTCGCGACACGACGCTGGCCTCGCTGCGCACGCAGGTCGCCATGGTCTTCCAGGAGACGTATCTCTTCTCCGACACCGTCGAGGCCAACATCGCCTACGGCCGCCCGGGTGTGACCGGCGGCGAGGTCGAGGCGGCCGCCCGCCTGGCCCAGGCCCACGAGTTCATCGAGCAGCTTCCCCAGGGCTACCAGACCATGCTCGGCGAGCGCGGCGCCAGCCTCAGCGGCGGCCAGCGCCAGCGCCTGGCCATCGCCCGCGCCATCGTGGCCAACCCGCGTGTGCTGGTGCTGGACGATGCCACCGCCGCCGTCGATCCCGAGACCGAGGACCTCATCCGCCGCGGCATGCGCTTCGCCATGCACGGCCGGACCACGTTTGTCATTGCCCACCGCATTTCGTCCGTAAAGCGCGCGGATGTCGTGATCGTCGTGGAAGACGGGCGGATCACCCAGACGGGCACCCACGCCGAGCTCATGGCGACCGATGGCCACTACCGCGAAATCGCCGCCGCCCAGCTCCACGACGAAGGTTCCGAACCTGAAGGCGATTCCCCTTCGCACATGAAGCGCACCAGCAGCGCCCTGGCCGTCAGTGAAGCCATGGAAGCGGCCAAGACGGGCAACGCAGAGTCCGCCGAGGAAGGCGTATGACGGTTCGTGGTCTTACGTGTTTCGGCGCCGGGAATGGTCTCCGGCGAAGCCGGCATGATGGAACTCCTGCCCGGGCTCATTCGCAATCCCGACGTGGCCGATGTCCGCCGCGACGCCGCGGGACCGAAGATACCCCCGAGGCGGTGCGGGCGGCCGGCCCGACACTGGCGGTCGAGGTGCCGAGTGAGAGCAACGCACCGCGTGAGATGGCGCGGGCGATCGGCGAATGCTTCGCTGCCGGAGCGGAACTCGTCGGGATCATTCCCCTGGCGACTGTCGACTGGTGGACAAAGTCGCGCCGACTCAACGGTTGACCGGGGCACTCATGCCCAGGCGCAGTTTGCGGAGTGCGTTCACGATCTGCCCGTCGAGGTGGGGCATGACCGCTTCCAGCGGCGTGCGGCCGGCGCGGAGGGCAATGAGGATTGTCCACACGAGGAACAGGGCGAACACAGAGAGGTTCTGCCAGGAGAAGAACTCCCAGGCGCCGTCGAACTCGAAGAAGAAGTCCGACGCGGGCCAGAGGTAGCGGATCTTCCAGAGAGGGCCGGAGCCGAAATAGTCGAGCACCAGATGCACATGGGCGAGGGCGAGATAGAGCAGAAAACTCAGGGGGCGTTTGGGGGAGAAGGCGGCGAGAACCGCGGAGAGGGCGATGGCGAAGAAGAGGTTGTGGCCGAGTGCGTGATGGAACTGGTGGTAGTAGCGCTGGCCGAAGAGGATTCCCAGGCCGTCGACGTCGGCCAGCGTGGCGGCCAGCATGGAGCAGAGGCGTTGCCGCGGCGAGAGGGGGAGGCAGTTGGCCAGGCACCAGCCGGAGAGAATGTGGGTTTGGACATGCACGGTGGCGTCGTTACCAGTTGTTAGTTACCAGTTGCCAGTGGGTAGTTGATGGTTGGTAGTTGCCAGTGGATAGTTGCCGGGCCAATGGTGGGCGGTGGCCACCCGACGGCTGACGATTATCTTGCCGGCTTGGGGCATTCGGGCGTGTCGTCATCCCAGGATAGGTTCGTCAGCATTGCCGCGACCTCCTGATCGGGCGCAGTCCAGATGAGGCGGCTGCCATCGTTGCCGCCATCGGCCAGTTGCAGCAATCCCCAGAACGCCCAGAGAATGATCGAGCACATGGCCGGAAACCTGATGCGTGCGACGACGTCTCTGGTTCGATCGTTCCACATATTCACGCCCTTGAGGTCGCTAACAGTCTAACCATATCATCGGGCAGAGTACAACAGGGAAATTGCCGACAGGGCAAATCGCCGGGGGGGGAATCGGACGTTTTGCCGGTGGGGCATCATGCGGGCTGGTCGTTCCATTCTATGCGTCTGGCGTCGCCCCAGAGGTTCTCGATATCGTAGAAAAGGCGGGATTCGGGGCTGAACAGGTGGACGATGACATTGACGAAATCGAGCAGGATCCAGTTCTCGCCCCCGTAGCCGCTGTGGCTGATCAGTTTGTGGCCGAGGGGGCCGGCGAACTCCGCGATGTCGTCGGCGACGGATTGCATCTGTCGCGGGCTGGTGCCGGAGGCGATCACGAAGTAATCCGTGACGGGGGAGAGGCCGCGGACGTCGAGGACGAGGACATGCTGGCAGCGCGTGTTGGCCGCCAGACGGGCCGCTTCAATCGCAAACCGTTTTGTTGCGTCGGAGCGGGCACTCTGTGTACTGGTTTTGGTTCTGGCGGCTGATTTTCGCGTAGCGATGGAACACCTCCGAGTCCAGGTCACATGGGTTATTGATCGGCAGGGCATTATAGGGGAAGAAGGCGGCCGGTACAGAATCCGGGCCGAGGATTTCACAGGCGGGGATGTGCCCGCGGATTCTGGCAATTGCCGTCTGTAGCCGCGACCAGGGATCGCGGCAGGGGACTGCGATCCCCGATCGCGGCCACAGGTGGGCAATGCTGGGGCGTGGCGGACTATCGGGCGTGGCGATTTTCGGAACTTCGGCCGGGGTGGTGCGTCCAACTCTTTGTGCCACCGCAATTTGACGCCGGCGCGGATTAGCCGGTTTTCTGAACCGGCGGGCCGTAACCGACGATATAATTGGGAGTTGCACGAGCAGGCCGTATGCGCAGATATCGAGGTGTCCTTATGACTATCAATCCCCGCCATGTTCTCCTGTCCGCAGTCGCCGTGACGTTGTCGGCGGCATTTCCGGCCTGGGCCCAGTATCCCGTCGCCAATGACGGGCGGGCTCTGGACGCCAATCCACGGATTGGCTCGGGGGGGTACAACTCGGGGTCGATCCCCGACCCCTATTCCCAATTGATGATGGGGAACAAGATTATCACCGGGAACGTCACGGGGGCCAAGTATTTTCGCGGGCAGGCGGAGTCGACCGACCCTCGCGACTTCCGCGGGCAGGCGTCGACCTGGTCCATGGACCGGTTCATCCGCGACTCCGGCGGGGTGCCCGGCTGGCAGCAGGCAGTGCCCGTTCCCGGCACGATGCAGCCGTTCTATGGCGGGCAGTTGGCCAATCCGATGTCCGCCGACTTCGTACGGCGGGATTTCTCAGGCACCTTCACGACGCCGTCCAAGACCACCAACGATGCTTCGACATACGACCAGCGTCTTGGCCCGATGCGGTTGGAGTCGGCGATGTCGCTTCCCACCGGTGATCTGATCATTTCCGGCCCGGTGGATCCGATGACCAATGAGCGCACGGTATACACGGCATCGCCGCTGATGGGGCTCAAGGCATGGAGGCCCAGCGAACTGGCGGATCGGCAGTTCCTGAACGACTTCGGGTCGATGCGCGCCCGCGGAGTGATCGATGGGATGTCGCTCGAGCCGCAGCAGATCCGGCAGATGCAGGATGAGTTGAAGAACTCGATCGACGACCCCGACAAGCCGGCGCCGAAAGACAGCGATATGGCCAGGCCGCTGCCGCCGCCTTTTGAGACGCCGGAGTCATCGCTCTTGCGCAACAAGCCCCTCGTGGACCAGATCGGCGGCAAGGCGCTGGCGAACGGAATTCGCGAGGACGTCGGGACGCAGCAGCGGCCGCTGGTGCCCGTGGCGCAGCAGAGTTCACAATATGCTGAACTGGAGAGGCGGTTGAACCGCTACTACGGCGAGATCATCAAGGGCAACGAGACGAAGTTCCCCGAGGCGGCGAAGCAACTGAGGAAACCGGGCGGCGAGAAGCCGAAGACGCCGGAGGGCGAAGGTCCGAAGATCGGCCCCGCCCCCGACACCAAGGGGGACGTTACCGACAGCACATTGCCGGACTATGCACGCATCGGCCGGGAAATCCTGGGCGGCGCCGCTTCGATGGGATCGGCGGCAAAGCCCGAGCCGTTCAAGATCCGGTCGCTGGCCGCGGGCGTTCGCGCGGACGGCCTGGCTCGCCTGATCCGCGATGGCGAGAAGCTGATGCGGGAGAGCAAGTTCGACTCGGCGATGCTCAGGTTCGAGGCCGCCCAGGAGGTGGCGCCGAACAATGCGCTGATCACGATGGGCCGGGCGAACGCGGCTTTGGGCGCGGGTTACTACAAGAAAGCCGAGGCGTGGTTGCGCGTGGCGATGGTGAACGATCCGGTGTTGTTGATGGCTCGCTTCGATCTGGCGGAGTTCTATGGGCAGGCGCGGCTGGAGGCCGTTGTGAAGGATC
Source organism: Tepidisphaeraceae bacterium (assembly GCA_049514055.1). GTDB lineage: Bacteria > Planctomycetota > Phycisphaerae > Tepidisphaerales > Tepidisphaeraceae > JANYKD01. Next base: position 7,635 of record JBEKVL010000008.1, read on the forward strand.
TTAAGGACGCCGCCAACGCACAGACGGACGATGCGGGTCTGGCGATGTTGCTGGCGTACACGGCTTACAACACCGGCAACAGCGAGCAGGCGGGGGTCTACCTTGACCTGGCCGAGAAGCGCTCGGGCGGCAAGGACGATTTCTACCGGATGGTGCGGTCGCACTGGCGAGTTCCCTCGACGCTGTATGCCGAGTACGAAGTTTATGACCTCAGCGACATGCTGAAACAGATTGAGGCGGGCAACGTGGCGGCGGTGCAGCAGCAGGGGGGTGTGCTTCTGGGCAACTTCCGCAAGCCCGTGGAGATGCCGGGCAGGAAACCCCTGACCCGGTTCCGTTGCGATCTTCCCAGGGGCGCTGAAAGCGGGCCGCTGCTCAAATGGCTAAGAGAACACGCGAATGGTGCGGAATTGAAGCTTACGGATTAGTCATGTTGGCCCGTAGTCAGTAGCAGGGGCGTTTCTTATCTGTGGTATGTTGTGCGCGCAGATCGGGGGATTGTCTTCGTTCGCAGGGTAGCCGCTGTCGTTTGCGTGAGGGGTTCCCACCGTCATTCCCCACTACTGACTCGCGCAGCGCGCAAAAAATGAGCTGCGGACGGGGGGGCGATCCGCAGCTCGAGGTTCCCCGTGATGGGGAATCGACCGGATAGGGGGGATCCGGTCGGATCAGGGTATCACTGTCGGGAAATCCCGACAAAGAAGCTCCGAAGCTTTACCAGCCTCAAAGCCTTCATCAGCTATTATTTGAAGCCACCCAACACCTTCGTCAGGGCGTTCGTGTGAAAGGAAATATAACTCAAGCGAGAAACGATATCAAGAGCAAAATCCCGTTTTTAATTTTTTTTCTTCCGGGCGCGGATCCGTCGCGACATCATTGAAAACTCACGGGTGCTCGCGGGGTCCGGAAGACCCTGACGTAGTAGGTTGCTTCGCCCTGTGGCGGCGCGACCAGGCCGTTGAGCGATTGTGCGAGCTGGCCGCCAAAATGCACCGTTAGGTTGTGCTTTCCGGGCGGCAGCCGGAGGGGAATGATGTAGGTTGCGCGGGGCAGCATCTCCCAGTGGCGCAGGTCGGCGCCGCCGCTGGCCTTGAGCAGCGCCCCGGCCGCCATCAGGCCGGCGCCCGTCCAGGCCTGGCCCTCTTTCCGGGCGGTGGCGCCGCGGATGGCGCCGGCGGTCATCAAGCCGGTGCCGACGGCCGACTTGGCGAGGCGGATGGTGTCGATGTCCTGCCATTTGCGGTCGTGGGCGGTGACCACGAGATCGGTTGGCGCCATGTTGGTGCCGCGGATGTCCATGCCCCGGCCATCGACGGCAAGCTGCACGGGGGGCAGCGGCGGGGCCTGGTCGGGCTTGGGGACGAAGGTCACGATCGAGCTGTCGTGTTCGGTCACCTTTCGCGGCCCGTCGCCGAAATCGACGATCAGCAGCACGTTGGCCTGTGCCTGGAGGTCCGGGGTGGCCAGGGCCCTGATCTGCGGGTTGAGTTGTTGGGCCCGGGCGAAGATGTCGCGGGCCTTGTCCTCATTGCCGAGTTTCTGCCAGCACTTGCCGAGCATGATCAGGCCGCCGACGAAGTCGCTTTCGACGTCCTTGTAGGCGTCGTCCTTGTCGCTGTCGCTGTACTCGCGCAGCTTGAAGAGGGCGTTCTCGAAGGCAGCGCGGGCGTTGTTGTAGTCTGCCTTGATGTAGTAGAGCGTGCCGAGGTAGAAATTGCACATGGCCCGCTCGTAGGGCTCGCCTTTCCAGATCTTGAACTTCTCATGCACGACGGCCGCCGCCGCCCCCCTGCCACCATCGTTGACGCCGGTGCTGTTCATCACTTCGTAGGCCCGGAGGAAGGCCTTCTCGGCCAGGTCGTTGTCGTAGTCGGCCAGGGCGACCGAGCCCAGGCGCAGGTTGTTCAGGACGTAGTCCTCGTCGGTCTTCTGCGACAGCGGGGCCAGGATGCGCTGAGCCCCGGTGTAATTGCCGGCGTAGAAGTCCATGATGGCGCGGTCGGTCTCGGGTGTGCGGCCGGTGCTTTCGCAACCGGTTTGGAGGAGGCAGAGGAGGGCGATGACGAACATGCCCAGTGCCGCAGGAGGGCAGCCGAGGGCACGAAGGCACGAGGGCACGAAGGCACGAAGTGAAAATGGCGAAGGGCGACCGAGAATCGCGAACGATCCCAGACCCAGAACCTTGAATCTTGAATCCCAATCGAATCTGCGATTATCCTTGTTCATCTGCGACACCGCCTATCAATTTCTTCGCCGGACGTGCAAGTTTCCGTCCACTCTTGCCTGCGCCGGCTGTTTCTTCCACTTCGTGCCTTCGTGTCTCAATCCCTGCGGCTGTAGCTCCACCTTCAATCGAGGAATCCCTTGACCGCGGTCTTTTTCACTTCATACCGGTCGTTCCAGACGAGCGTGCGGTCGTTGAGGTTCGTTAGTTCGTACACGCACAGGTAGGCCGCCGTCCGCCTCTTTGTCGTTTCGTCGGTGAGCGAACGGAAGGTGGCGGTCAGGGCGAATTCGGGTTGCGCCCGTTCCGGCGCCGGACCCAGATCAAGATCGCGTTCCCTGGCCTGCAGGCGATAGAACGCATCGCGGTTCATGACCCAGGTGAAGCTCTCGGGGGCGTGTTTGGACAGGAGCATCCGGACCCGGGCGGTGAACAGCTCCGCCTGCCCGGCCGGCAGGATCTCGCCGGTAAGCTGGTTCTCCACCGGTTGCACCACGACCACCAGTTTGCCCTTGCGGGCGATGGTCTGCCGCACCCGTTCGTCGCCGGCCATGGAACGGGCCATCTGGTCGGTCATGGAGACCATATCCACGCTGTCCAGCGCCGTGTTATGCCCGTGTGAGACGGCGGTATTCTCGGCGCAGCCGGCCATGCCCAGAACCCCGACCACCAGCAGTAATTGCAATTTGAAATTTGGAATTTGGAATCTCATCTGGCAACCTTCACTTCATACTTGTTGATCCAGGTGATTTGTCCCGTGCGGAGGTCGGTCAGGTCGAACTCCAGAAGGTAGTAGTTGGTCCCGCGGTTGGGCAGGTCGTATGCCTTGCCATGCAGGGCATAGTCCGGCTGCAGGCGGGTCATGGTGCCGGGCACATCGTCGCGTTCCGTGGACCGCATCGCATTCAGCTTCGCCTTGTTCTCGATGAGGGTCACCTGACCCTTGCCGTAGATGCCCAGGTTGCTCTTGAGGCGGGCGAGGAAGATGTCGTAGTTGATGCTCCAGTTGCGATCGCGGGTGAGATCCTCGAACCGGTCGCCCACGATCGTGAGCTGCGTCGGGCTTTGGCGCACTTCCGGCGCGGCGAGAACATCGCGGGCCATCTGCTCGCTGGCGGCGACGACGTCCTTGCTCTGCAAGCCGCGGTCATGCGGGTTCAACGCATCCACGTCCGGCCTCGCCCTCCCGACATCGTGCGGGCGATCCTGGTTACAACCAACCGCGCCCAGCGCCAGACCCATCGACAGAGCCGCCGTTAATGCAAGTCGCATGTATTGCCTCCTGAAAAGCAATCGACCAAGATAATACAATAATGCCCGGCGGGCAATCCGTCGGACTCGGAATATCAGACACCTTACTTGCCCAAAGGTGGGGATCAAGTCACAATCCTTCCCGGCCTCGCCGTGTCTTAACGACCATGAGAGCGGCCGGCAGGTCGTATCCGCAGCCGCCGGGAAACTACGGAGGTCCGCCATGAAGTCCTTACAGATTAACGTCTTAGCAACGTGCGTGGGTTTGGCGCTGTCGGCCATCGGTTGCCAGGACCACACCAGTCCGCCGCCGCCCCGTGTGCAATCCCCGCCCATTGGCCAGGATACTGCCCGGCCACAGCAGGAGATGCCCAAGCCGCTGCCGGCCGTGATGCTGCCGGCTTATCAGCCCCAACCGCAACCGCAACCTCAGCCCCAACCTCAGCCGGTGCCCTCGGGTCAGGAGATCCAGAGCCCGACGCGTTGATTTTCCGGCTTGCCCGGTTCCTGGGACAGACTACGCTTTAGAGTCAAGGAGATCACCATGCGATACGCCTGCTTCGGATTGCTCGTACTGATGCTCGCCGGCTGCAACCAGGTCACCCCACCGATCGAAGGGCGGGCCGATCCCTACCCCGCAAGCCAGATCAACCTGGCCAGTCAGGATCTGCGTGACAAGACTGCAATATCTCCGCCCATCGTCGACCGCCGCAATGGCATCCTGTTCGTGACGGTGCCCATTCGTTCGGCCTCGAACTACGACCTGCACATCGACTATCGGGTGACGTTCTTCAGCACCAACGGCAGCATTCTTTACCAGGGACCCTGGGAGCCGATGCAGACGCTGATCCACAACGTCCCTTCGGAGTTGCGCTTCAACAGCACGACCTCCGAAGCGGCGGACTGGCGGCTGGATCTGCGATACTCGCGGTAAGGAGCAGGGGTCCGATGATTTTCGAGTCCCAGTCGCCGTGAGGTTTGTGCGGCATGGGTGGAATAAGCCAACGCGATTGTCCGCGCAGTGCGGGCAATCGCGTTTGTCCATCCTTGCCCGTTCCATCGAGCGAGAGGGCCTGGGTAGACCTTTCGAGCCTGTTGTGACGCCGCCCTTTCGAGAACGAAATAACTGATTATTCCTTTGCGTTTGGCGGGGGCGGCTGGCTAGCCTATACTTTGGCACGCTGCAGCACTTCTGCATATGGGTTGTTTGCCGGTGTCAAAGGAGGCTTGTCATGGCTCGACGACAAGCGATTCTGGTGGTCGAAGGCGATCCTATGCTCCTCGGGAGGCTGGTGTCGCTCCTCAACACTGAGGGATTCGCGGCGGAGGGGGCGCTCACTGGAATCCAAGGCGTCGAACTCTTCAGGCAGCATGAGCCGACGCTGGTCGTGGCGGAGCTGGATCTGCCCGATATGGCCGGCCTCGAACTTCTGACCGCCATTCGCCGGGCATCCGCAGGGACTCCGGTCCTGTTTCTCGCGGGAGCGGATGACACTCGCGATGTCGCCGCGGTTCTGCACGGCGGGGCGGCAGGCATTGTTCCCAGGCCCCTGGGCGACACGAGCGTGTTTCTGCATGACGTCCACCTCGCATTTTCTCATGCCCATCTGCTCGAGGAGAACGACCGGCTCCGCCGCCAGCTTGCCGCTGACGAACAGTCGCACGCCGAACAAATCAGACTGCAGGACAGGCTGTTCAAGGCCGAGAAAGCGACTGCCATCGGCCGGCTGGCGTCGAGCATTGCTCATGATTTCAACAACGTTCTGACGGTCTTGGGCGGTTTTGCCCATTGCCTGAAAGCGGCTTCGTCTCCCGGTACGATCGTCCATGACTATGTGGAGCGGATCGCGGACGCCGCCGGCCGGGCGAGCGACATGATGAGGCAGCTTTCGGAGTTCGGGCGCAGTCAGATGTCGATTCACGTCTCGACGGACATCAACCGGATTGTCGGCGAGGTGGCCCGGCTTCTCTCGCGGACGCTCGACAAACGGATCACCGTACACACGGCGGCCAATGCGGAAAAGTCCCGCGTGCTTGCCGACGCAACCAGGCTGCAACTGGCGCTGCTCAATCTGGGCGTGAGCGCGGGCGGCGCCATGCCCGGCGGCGGCGACCTCACCTGTGAAACACGCAATATCCGTGTCGAGGCGGCCGCTCCGGCCGCCGACATCAGGGCGCTGCCTCCCGGGGAGTACATCGAGGTGGCCATTCGCGACAGCGGCGGGAACATGGACGAAGAGGCCGCCCGGAAGGCGATCGATCCCCTGTGCAACGGCAAGGGTGTCGGATACGCCACGGAGTCCGGGCTCGGGGGTGTACAGAATTGCGTCCGCGAGCACCACGGCGAGCTCTCCTGCCGCGTCCGCCCGGGAGAGCACCGGGCCATTATCCTCCGGTTGCCCCTGGCCGACACGGGCGAGAACGCGGGGGACGTCGCCGCGGCATCCGCTCCTCCGCGCGCCGCCGGGCACATCCTCCTTGCCGACGACGAGGAGATGATCCGCGCCTTCATCGAACAATGCCTGACGGGCATGGGCCACAAGGTGACCACCGTTGCCGACGGTGTGTCCGCCGTCGAGTTCTATGCCCGGCATGCGGATTCCATCGATCTGGTTATTCTCGACCAGAACATGCCGCGGCTGGCCGGCCCGGAGGCGTTCCGGAAGATCAAGGCGATCAATCCGGCCGCAAAGGTGGTGCTGTGTACGGGTCTGGACGACACCGACGCCGCACGGCAGTTCACGGAGGCCGGCGGAACGGGCGTGCTTTCCAAGCCCTTCAGGCTGGCGGATTTGTCGAGCCTGATGGCCGGGACCATTGGCGTGAAGTAGTCACAGGGTGCCGTGGCGCTCGACGACCGGCGTTCTCCGCACCGCATCCCGTACGCTCCGGGCAATTCCGGCGGCGTCCAGCCCCACTTCGGCGAGTTGTTGCTGCCGCGTGGCGTGGGCGATCAGGCGGTCGGGCATGCCCAGGCGCGTGATTCGTTCCGTCGGCAGGTGTTTGCCCACCGCGTATTCCAGCACGGCCGAGGCGAAGCCGTTTTGCAGGGAGTGGTCTTCGAGCGTCAGAACGGCCGCGCCACCGGCGATGGCGCGTTCGATCATCCGGCCATCAACCGGTTTGCAGAAACGGGCGTCGACGACGCCAACGGACAGCCCTTCGCCGGCCAGCTCGTCGGCGGCCGCCAGGGCGCTGGCGGCCAGGGCCCCGTAGCTGAGAATCACCGCGTCGCGGCCATCGCGGAGCATGCGGCCGCGGGCCAGTTCCCATTCGCCGCCGGCCTGCTGGCGCAACGGTTCGTCGATGATCTCATGGAAGTTCGTGGGCGGAACGACGTCCCGCGGATAGCGGATGGCGCTGGGCGTGTCGAGGGTCAGCGCCAAGCGCAAAGCCCGGTTCAGTTCGCACTCGTCGCTGGGCGCCATCAGCACGATGCCCGGCAGCGGCCGGAGGAATGCCTGGTCCATGAAGCCGTGATGCACCGGGCCGTCGTCGCCGACATAACCGGCGCGGTCCATGGCAAAGATCACCGGCAGGCCGTTCAGCGCGACTTCCTGCCAGATCTGGTCGAAGGCGCGCTGGATGAACGTGGAGTAAACCGCGGCGATGGGGCGCAGGCCGGCCTTGCACATGCCGGCGGCCATTCCGGTAAGGTGGCTTTCGCAGATGCCCGTGTCGTAGAAGCGGTCGGGGAACACTCTCTCGAACTTGGACAACCCGGTGCCATCCGGCATGGCGGCCGTCAGGGTGACGATACGCTTGTCGGTCTCGGCGAGCTTGATGCAGGCATCGGCGAAGGCAGTGGTCCAGGTCTTGCCGCCGGATTTCTTCAGTTCCAACTGCCCGCCGTTGACATCGAATCCGGCCGGGCTGTGGAACTTGGTCGGTTCGTCGCTGGTGGCTTCATAGCCCTGGCCCTTGACCGTCTTGACATGCAGCAGCATCGGCAGGTCGAACTCCTTGATCTCGCCGAGGGTCTGGATCAGTCCCGGCAGGTCGTGGCCGTCGATCGGACCCATGTACTTGAGATTCATCGACTCGAAGACCTGTCCCGGCCAGAGCCCGGTCTTGATGGCTTCTTTGAGATGGTAGAGCAGGGTTTCAATCGGCTTGCCGACGGTCTGAGGCAGGTTTTCGAGCACCCGATGAGCGAAGTTCTTGGCTTCCTGATAGGTGGTGCTGATGCGCACCCGTTCGAGATAGGTGGCCAGCGCGCCCTGTGGCTTGCTGATGCCCATGCCGTTGTCGTTCAGGACGATGAGCATCTGGCGGCGGAGCATGCCGGCGGCATTGAGACCTTCAAAGGCCATGCCGTTGACGATTGAAGCATCACCGACCACGACCACGACGTGGTTCTTCCGGCCAAGGATGGCATCGGCCCGGGCCAGACCCGCTGCGGTGCTGATGGCGGTGCCGGCGTGACCGACCGCGAAGAGGTCGTAGGGCGATTCCTCGGGCAATGGAAACCCGCTGACCGAGCCCTTCTTGCGAAGGCGGTCAAACAGGCCGGCTCGACCGGTCAGCATCTTGTGAACGTAGCACTGGTGTCCGACGTCGAACACGAGGCGGTCGGGACCTTGGGGATAAGGTCCGAAGTCGTATGCGTAATGCAACGCGAGAGTCAGTTCGGCAACGCCGAGGTTGGATGCCAGATGTCCCCCGTTGCGGGAGACGGCGCCGAATATCTTCTGGCGGCACTCGGCCGCCAGCGCGACCAGTTCGTCGACAGAGAGTTTCTTGACATCGGCGGGCGTCTGGATTCGCTCAAGCAGGCTCATTCGTTACAATCCTTGGACCGGAGGGAATTTATAACCATTCCCAACCGTGGCGTCCATGCCGGCGACTGGGTTGATGGTACGCCGGGGTCGCTCGGGTGCAAACCGGCATCGGTTGGGACTGCCCGGTTCAGGGCACCCCGTCGGACGGTCTGTTTCATGCGGTTTTCGACTCCATGGCTGACGTAACCATCTGATAATACTTATGTTACGGACTTGCGTGAGGAGATCTCTAACCTTTGGCCGACAGTCGCTGTCTATTCTTACAGATCGGCTACGGTATTTGAGAGAAGTTCAAGGTCAAGTACAATACAATCAGAGAGCAAAGGAGTATCGTTATGAAAAGGACAGTTCTCATTGCGTTGCTGGCGTTCGCCCTGATGCCCGTTGCGGCCTACGCGGACCATGGCAGTTGGGGCATCGGCTTCAGTTACAACAGCGGCGGCGGCATCGGTTTCGCCGGTTCCTATTACGGCGGCCGCTGTGGCCCGCGCTACGGTTTCGGTGCGGCCTACGCGTATCCGACTTATGCCTGCGCGGCCCCGGTGTATGTCGCACCCGCCCCGGTGTATGCGGCTCCGGCGTATGTCGCTCCCGCGCCGACATACTATGCTCCCGCCCCGGTCTACTATGCCCCGGCGCCGGTCTATGTGGCTCCGACCTACTACTATGGGTATGACTACGCTCCCACAGTTGGCTTCGGCGTCGGTTTCGGCTACTACGGCTACGGCCACGGCGGCTATGGCCACGGTGGCTATGGCCACGGTGGCTACGGCGGCCATGGCGGCGGTCGCCGGTAATTGCCGGTTGCACGGAAACGCACGAATGAATGCATGAAGGCGTCCCGATTCGGGACGCCTTTTCCGTTGGCGTCCACAGCATCGCGGGCGAAGTACGTGGCATGGTGGCGAGGGCTGCCGGCCTGCACAGATCCGAACGCAGGCTGGAAGCCCGCACCACAATTTCGGCCGCGATGATCTACAGCAGGCTGAAAGCCAGATAGGCAAACGGCGCCGCCAGCAGCGGGCTGTCGATCACATCAAGGACGCCGCCGAATCCCGGGATCAGCGAGCCGGAATCCTTCACTTCGGCGTCGCGTTTCATGAGGCTTTCGAGCAGGTCACCGACCTGCCCGATGCCGCCGAGAAGCACGCCGAAGAGAAATCCTTTCCACCAGGGCAGCCAGTACATCGGCCGGCCGATGAGCGGCGCCATGGCCATGCCTGTCAGCCCCGCGGTGAACAGCCCGCAGAAGAGCCCTTCCCACGTTTTCCTGGGGCTGAGCCAGAGAATCATCTTGTGTTTGCCCAGGGCCATGCCGCCGAAGTAGGCCCCGATGTCGGTGAATTTCACGGTGAGCAGGATGAACACCACGATGAGCGTGGAGCCCTCGAACTGGTGGCTCCTGGTCGCATGTTTGACACGCAGGGCCAGGAGAAACCAAGCCAGTCCGCCCAGGTAGAGCGTGGCCAGCACAGTGCCGGCCATGTGGTGAATGGCTCCCTCGGTCTTCTGGATCCACGCCCGGCGCAGGGCGGCCAGGAGCATTACCGCCACGACGATGAACGCCAGCGATGAGGCCGCGATGGGCTCGAAGAAGTCGAACTGGGTGAGGAACGCATGCACCACCACGGCGCCCGATCCCACGGTCGCGATGAAGCGGTAGGGCCTGATGCGTTCGGCGGTCAGGAGATGGGCGGTTTCCATGACCGCAGGCGGCAGAATGATGAGCAGCAGGGCGAGCAGCCCGATTCCGCCGATGCCGTGCTGATGGCGGAAGCCGTGGCCGGCGGTCCATGTTTCGGCCGCGTGGTCGAGCCAGAGCAGGCCGAGCAGCGAGGCCAGCATGATCGGGCCGAAGGTGAGACGATTGCGAAGGGCGGGCTCCATCTTGTTCCTGTAGTCGCGATCGCGGATCGCGGTGTTGCGCATATCACACGGCCGCGATCGGCGATCGCGGCTGCAGCAACCGCGCCGGCGTTGTACAGCAACCCGGCCCATTCGACAAATCCGCCGGCCATCGGGTAGATTCCCGCCATGAACACACGATGGATACTCGGGGCGCTTGCCTGCGTGGCGTTGCTGTCCGGTTGTGCGCCTCAGCCCAGAGGTGAGGCGGTCATGCGCTACGAAAGCGGCAAGACGCCGTTCATGATGCTCGCGCCTTACGACGGCGAGTACTGGCTCTACGGCAAGCGCGACGAAAAACCCCGGGCGAGGTTCCTGCTCAACAAGGGCGACAGGATCGGCTTCAAGGTCGACACCCCCGGCAAAGTCGCGGCCGTGGCGGGCAGGGAGCAGGTCGAGGTTGAGGAGCAGGACATGGTGTGGCGGAGGAAATAAGGGAGATCAAGGAACAAGGAAGAGCGCAAAATGCACAGGGGCATCTCACTCGTGCCCGGGCCGCTGCTGCCCATGGTCACCACCGCCTTGCCGCCAGACCCCGTTCTGCACTGGCCGGCCATGGGCTGCTCCCTGACATCACTTTGCCTGCTGAAGTTCGGTGGCCCGGATGTGGTCATTCACCCACGGATCGTACAGCGGATCGTTGGTGCTGTAGACCGTGCCCAGGTCGGTGCGGAAGGTGCGCGCGTAGCCGCCGGGCGCATTGTAGATCTTTTCACTCGTCGTGGGATCGACCAGCGTTTGCGTGTTGCGGAACGCCGACGTCCAGGTGTCGCCGGTATTCAGTCGCGCGGTGTTGATCTTGTCGATGTTGCTGATGAACCGATCGTTGTCGCGGGCCATGCTCTTGCTGACATCGAGAATGCTCGGGCCGCTGTTTCTTGCGGTCGCCTGGACGACCGGATACCGCCTGTTCACCATTTCCACGACTCGCGCGACCCTGGCCCTGGTCCAGTCCGGGTTTTCCTTCAGGCAGACGGCCAGCCAGTTCAGCAGGGGCATCACCCCGTAGAACCGGTCCCTGTCAGCGCGATATGAGAAGGCGATATCGACGCTCCAGATGCGCCCCAACGGCATGTCTTTCGCCGTGGTGATGCAATAGAACATCTCCAGGACTTCACGGTCGTTCAGCGCATATTGCACGAGCGATCTGGCCGCCTTGACGTCCACGCCGGTCATGCCCAGCGCGGCGATCCGCCGGATTTCCTGCCTGGCGAGGTTCGGCATGTCCTCCGTGCCCAGAACCTTTCCCTGCCGCGCTTCCGGCCGGCACCAGGGGATGATGATCTGCCGAATACACTCCGCGGGTTCGAGATATGGCGACCTCGTGGCCCCGAATGCCTGTTGCGGATCACCCGTCGTGAAGGGGATGGTCGGGTACAACTCAAATACCTCCGACCCCTTCGGATTCGCCAGTCGCAGCACCGTGTAGCACGACGGCGCCATGTGGCCGGTCCAGACAACCGCGCCCTGCCTGGTCCAGTCGGGCGGCGCGACAAACGACCAGGCCAGACACTTCAGTTGCGGATCCTCGAGAGAATACTCCACCAGGGGCACATCCTGCCCTTTCGGCGCGGCCGGCCGCTCGGCGGGTCGAACCTGTGGATCCGGTCTGACCGGCGCCGGGGCGGGATCTCCCGGTTGGTCGAGCGGATTGGCCGCGGCGGCCTGGGAAATCAGCTTGTAGGTGGTGGCGCCGGTCGTGAAAGTCAGTGTTCTGCCGTCAAGCGTGGCAGAGAACGCGAACGTATTGCCGCCGCCGTCGCTGAAGCTGCCCTCGAGCCTGTCGCCCCGGGTCGTGCAACTGACGCCGTATTTCCTGGCGCCGTGCTCGATGGTGCCTTTGTACGAGTCGCCGGCAACTGTCTTGTCGCTCTCGAGTGTGAGCGTGACGCGGTCGTCCTTGAACGTTGCCGCATACGGGTGTGCCGCCGCGCGGTCTTCCGCTCCGGCGGGCCATGCCGCGAGATGTATGGCAACCGATACACCAATCAGCGCCGCCAGGAAATGTGATTCCATGACCATTCCTTTCCCGTGCGAAATACGGTTAAACCTCGATGTGCCGGGGCGACCTCGGTCGCCTCACCACACTATTATAACTTCCGCCTCGCAATAACAACATCAATTTGTGGGGCGTGTACTTGCGCGGCTGGTGGCCGTGGAACTGACGGCCCGCAGACAGAGTTTCAAATAGAATTCCGGGGCATCGTGCTGCTTGAGCGAACGCTCGAACTCAGCCCTCGCCTCGGCGAGATGGCCGAGCTGCCACTGGCACCGCGCCATTTCCAGTGCCGGCACACTTCCGCCGGCGGCACGCGCTTGCGCGAACAGTTCGAGGGCCCATGCGGGGACCGCCCGGAACGCATACCATCGCCCGAAAACGGCCAGCGCCGCCGGGTCGGCGGGGTTGCGGTCGAGGGCGGCGCGGGCATTGGGGATTTCCGCCTCGAAATCGCGATATCGTTGCGGCCTGGAAAAATCCCACATCCGCGGCGTCGGGTCCACCTGCGCCGCCGTCAGAACGCGCATGCCCGAGGCCGACACGGCCAGCGCCGAAAGCGGCTGGTCGTGGGCGTTGAACGTGTGAATCAGCTTGCCCGTTGCGGTCTCCCACAGTCGCAGCGTGCGATCGGCGCCGGCGGAAACAAAGACGTCGCCCTCTCCGAGAAACCCGACGCCGTAAGCCGCCACGATCGGTGTCGCAAGCTGCCCCCGCAGTCTTTTCGCCGGCAGATCGAAAACCCACAATCCACCCAACCCGTCGCCGGCCAGCAGATGCATTCCATTGCGCGAGAATGCCAGCGTGCGCGACCCCGCCTTCGGCCGCGTCTCAAACGCATGAACCGGCGTCCCCTCCGGCAGACTCCACAGCCTGACCGCGCCATTCTCATCACACGCGGCGGCCACGGTGCCGTCCGCAGAGATGGCCAGCGCCACTGTCTTCACGGACGGTCCCTCGAGCCGCCGAAGTTCCCGCCCTGATTCGATGTCCCAGAACCGCGGCATGCCCGTCGGACTGGTTGCCAGCACCGACTTGCCACCGGCGGCGAACGACAGCGCCTGAATCGCCGCAGTCTCGGCGCGGAAACTGCTGACCCGACGAGCCTGGCCCAGATCCCACACGTCAATTGTCCCGTTTGACCGGGACCACGCCGCACGTTGCCCATCGGGGGATAACGCGATGCTCTCCACCACCCCTTCCCCCGGAAAGGTCCAGAGCAATTTGCCGGTCTGGACATCCCACAGCCAGGTCGTGCCACCAAGCGACCCGGAAAGCGCCAGTCGTCCATCGGGAGAAAACGCCAGCGCCGAGGCCGATCGACTGCTGCCCTGGAACATGGCGATGTCCGCCGATGGCGCTCGGATATCCCAGAGCTTGAGCGTGGCGTCGGCCGCGCCGGAGATAACGATCGGCTGGTCGCGGCACATATCCGCATCGCCGACAGCGCCGATGTGTCCGCCCAGCGTGCGGAATGCCTGGCCCGATTCAATCCCCCAGAGCTTTATCAGCCGGTCGGTGCTGGTGGTCAGCGCCGCCAATCCGCCCGGCGAAACGTGAATGCTGGAGATCCAGCCGCTGTGGCCGGAAAAATGTTTGAGCATCTTGCCTGTCGCCCGGTCTACAAGGCTCAGCGACGTGGTCCAGTCGGCAACACTCGCCAGAACCATCCCGCTGTCAGGCATGAACTCGGCCAGATCGAGCCCCGGCAGATCCTGCTGTGGCATTCGCGTACGCAGATCCCAGACACGCACGCGCGAGCTGCCCGCGCAACAGGCAAGCATCAGCGCCCCATCCCGCGATACCGCAACGTGCTGGATCTTGTCGCCGGGGGAGTCGAACTGATCCTTCTGATTCGCCGTGGCCATATCCCAGACTCGAATGGTCCCATCCTGCCCGCCCGATATCGCCGTCAGCCCGTCGGGAAGAACCGCCACGCACTGGACGCTGTCGGTGTGCCCCGCGAACGCGCGAATCTCCTTCCCCGAGGCGATGTCCCAGAGCTTGAGCGTCTTGTCGAAGCTGGCCGAGATGAATCGCGCGCCGTCGGGCAGCACGGCGATTGCGCGAACCGTCTGGCTGTGACCCGCGAACCGGCGGATTTCCCGGCCCGTCGGCACATGCCAGAGGCGAATCGTGCGATCGACGCCACACGAAAGCGCATGCCGTCCATCGGGCAGAAAGGCCACGCCGCCAATCGCCCCTTCATGCCCCGCGAAACCACCGATCCCTTGCCGGTAACCCTCATCCCCCATGAGCGGCGGCGGATCGATCTGGTACGTCGCCAAAACGCCGGCGATGGCGGGAAACTCCGATTCGCCGAGCTTGCGGGCAAGATCCCAGGCCTGAAGGTAGCGATGCCGCGCATCAAAACCGCGACCCGGCGCGAGGATGCTGTCGCCGGCCGCAATCAGCCCCTCGGCCAGCCGCCGCTCGGCCAGCCGTTCGTTTCGTTCGGCCTCCTCGGAAGCAGTCCGGGCGCGATCTCGCTCCACCAGCGCTTCCCCGTGCGCCCGCCTTGCGTCCTGCCGCTGGATCCAGAATACGATCGTGGATGTGACCAGGAGAACGATGAAGCACCCCACCGCGGCGACAACCGCGCGGTATCGCGACAGCGTTTTCCTGAGCACATAAATCGCGCTGTCGCGCCGGGCTTCGATCGGCCGGCCGGCAAGATAGTGCCGGATATCGCGCGCCAGTTCGCCGGCGCTTTGGTATCGGCGTTCCCGCTCCTTCGCCAGCGCCTTGAGCACGATGGTTTCGCTCTCGGCGTCCAGCGGGCATCGCCCCGGGCGCAATCGCGATCCCGCCCGCGCCCCCACCCCGCCCGCGCCCGACCACGCCGCCGATGGCGGCTGGGGCGCGGTCTGCTCCACATGCCGGGCGATCTCCAGCACCGTTCCGGTAACCGGGTAAGGGAATCTGCCCGTCAGCATCTCGTACAGAATGACGCCAAGAGCATAGACGTCACTACGAATGTCAACGGAATCGGCCTTGCCACGGGCCTGCTCCGGCGACATGTAGGCGGGCGTGCCCATAACCTGCCCGCTGAGCGTGTTCAGCGGCTCGACGTGCTCGCCGAGCGCCTTGGCCAGACCAAAGTCCAGCACATGGGCCTGTCCCTCCGCATCGACCAGGATGTTGGAGGGCTTGAGGTCGCGATGGATGACGCCCTTCTGGTGCGCGTAGTTGACGGCGTCACAGACCACGGCCAACAGTTCCATCGCCGCCGGGAGATCCAGTTTCCGGTTCTTCGCATGCACGGTGATCGGCTCGCCAGGGACATAATCCATGACGTAAAAAAGCCGGCCATCGACCGTCGTGCCGCTGTCGAAGACCGTGATGATGTTGGGATGTTTCAGGTTCGCGACCAGCTCGACTTCGCGTTCGAATCGCCTGCGCGCCGACGAAGTGTCGGCCCAGCTATCCAGCAGCACCTTGATCGCCACATTGCGGCGCGTGGATTTTTGCGCGGCCTGATAGACCACGCCCTGCCCGCCGCGGCTGATCTGCCGGAGAATCTCATACCCCTCAATCCGCGGCGGCGCCTGACCGCCCGCCGCCCCCTCCGCCGACGACAGCGAGTCCGCCTCGCCGCCGCTCATCAGGGGAATCGCGCCCGAAATATTCCCGCGATTCGGCGCGACAGCCATCCCGGGCAGTTCAACATGATCCCCATTCCCGTGAGGCTCGGGACCACGAGGTTCTTCGGTCGCGCCGCCCGGCATGGCCCGCATTATCGCCACCGGGAGAACCGGCACAAGCGAATGAGCGCCGGCGCAATCGGGGAAATGACAGTTCTTCCAATATTTCCCTTGCAGGATGGACCTGACCGGGAATAGAATCAAGGCAGTTGCAGCACGAGGCCTGGGTCCAATCACATCTTCTGGCCCCTCAGGCTTCGTCTAACGGACAAATCGGCATGGCTATCCAGCAGCATACATTTCCGTCAATGCCACCGATCGGGCAGGCCGAAAGCTTCTACGCCAAACTCTCGCACCAGGCCGACCGTGTGGCCGATATTCACCTGCATGAGTCGGCGAAAGTGGGCCAGTACGTCACGCTGGCCCTCGACCCTGCGCTGACATGGGAGGAAAAGCTCAAGTACTTCCGTCACGCCATCAAGCGGCACTGCCAGCCGCCGCCGTTTCCCGACGAGGATATCTGGATGTTCTATCGACAGTTGGCCGATCTTGTCCGCCAGCATTGCGGGCAGGAGGCTCTGCGCATTGCCAGCCAGGAGGACGACCTCTTCGCGGTTCGCCAGAGCATGGGCCAGGATCGCGAGATCATCGAGAACGATGCCGAGGAGTTCTTCGAGAAACTGCTGGGCCGCCTTGAAATCTGCCCCGAATGGTTCAACGAGTCCGACTGGGAGCAGCTCAAGATGCTCCGCGACCAGTGGATTTGAGGTTCGTAGTACCGCCTTCAGGCGGTCTGAAGCGCCGCCTGAAGGCGGTACTACGAACGTGACCAGCCGGCCCGGTTTCTCATTCCCGCAACGCTCCCTTCCGGCGGGGATATTCCCTTTCAACAAGGAGTCTCTGATGACCCACCGGGCAACACTCATCGCCGCCGCGATTTCTCTGGTTCTTGCGGGCGCCGTGCTCGCGGAGGAGACGCCGCTCTCCAAACTGGATCTCGCCCGCATGACCTGCGGCTGGGACAAGCCCAAAGTCGACCAGTCGGTCACCAAAACAAAACTGTCGATCAACGGCCAGGCCTACGAGAAGGGCGTCGGCACCCACGCCAACAGCTTTCTCTGGGTCGATCTTGACGGCAAGGCCGAGCGCTTCACGGCCAGCGTCGGCGTCGACGACAACTGCCGCAGTGAGAAGGCGTCAATCCAGTTCCGCGTGTACGGCGACGGCAAGAAACTCTTCGACTCCGGCGTCATGCGCTACAAGAGCCCCGCCAGGCCGGTGGATGTGAAACTCGACGGCATCAGGAAACTCCTGCTCGCGGTTTCCGATGCGGGCGACGGAATCGAATTCGACCACGCCGACTGGGCTGAGGCTAATTTTGTCTACGCCGGTGCGGCTCCCCTGGCGGCCGCGGCGCCGGTCGAGGAAGCGGTCATTCTCACGCCCAAGGACCCGCCCGCGCCGCGCATCAACGGCGCCCGGACCTGGGGCTGCCGGCCCGGCAATCCGTTCCATTTCACCATTCCCGCGACGGGCCTGCGGCCGATGACCTTCGCGGCCGAGAACCTGCCCGACGGACTCAAGCTCGATCCCGCCACCGGCATCATCCGCGGCACCAACCCGCCCAGGGGCACGTATGTTGTCACGTTGATGTCAAAAAATGCCCAGGGCGAAGACCGCAAGTCGCTCAAGATCGTCAGCGGCGATACGCTCGCCCTGACGCCGCACATGGGCTGGAACTCCTGGTATGTCTGGGAAGGCCGGGTTACCGATCAGCATATCCGCGGGGCGGCCGACGCCATGGTCGCCTCCGGCATGATCAACCACGGCTACATGTATGTGAACATCGACGATTGCTGGGGCCGCAAGCCCAAATCCAAGGACCCGGTCGTCGGCGCGCCCGATCGCGATGAGCAGGGGAATCTGATCCCCAACCAGCGGTTCCCCGACATGAAGGCCCTCACGGACTACGTTCATTCCAGAGGACTGCTCGCCGGCATCTACACGTCGCCCGGCCCGACCACCTGCGCCGGCCACACCGGCGCCTGGCAGCATGAAGAACAGGATGCGAAACAGTTCGCCGACTGGGGCTTCGATTTCCTGAAATACGACTGGTGTTCCTACGGCGGCCTCGTCAAAGGCAAGAACGATCTGGACACGTTCAAAAAGCCGTACATGCAGATGGGCGACATCCTCAAGCGGCAAAAGCGTGATATGGTGCTCAACCTCTGTCAGTACGGCATGGGCAAGGTCTGGGAATGGGGCCGGGATGTGGGCGGCCACTCGTGGCGTACGGCCGGCGACCTGGGCCTGACCAACGAGGGCATCGTCAGGGCGATCTATGTCGATGTCTTCGGCCTCGACGGCAAGGACCAGCAGCACGGCCCCGGCGGCTGGAACGATCCCGACTACCTCCTGCTCGGCTACATTTCCGGCTGGAACGGCGCCACCCGCCTGACCCCGCTCACCCCCAACGAGCAGTACACCCATGTGACCCTCTGGTGCATGCTCTCGGCCCCGCTGATTTTCTCCGGTGACATGCAGCGGCTGGACGAGTTCACGCTCAACCTCCTGTGCAACGACGAAGTGCTGGCCGTGGACCAGGATCTGCTCGGCAAACAGGCCAAACGCGTTTCCACCCAAGGCGACATCCAGGTCTGGGCAAAAGATCTGGCCGACGGCGCCAAGGCCATCGCCGTCTTCAACACTGGCGAGTTCGAGGCCAAAGGGTTCATCAAAGGATCCGAAGTCGGCCTGCCCGGAAGAATAAAGTTGCGTGATCTTTGGCGACAAAAGGATCTGGGCGACATGGAGGGGCAATACGAAGTAACCCTGCCGCGGCACGGGTGTCTGATGGTCAAGGCGGTGCGTGGCCTTTGAGGCCGGGCCGACAGACGATTCTGTTTCTCAGGTAACCAGTGCAGTGATATAATCGTCTTCATGACACTCGTTGACCAACTTCTGCAGTCGCCGCAGTTGTTCGATTTCGTCCGGCAGATCAACAATGCCGTTGAGATCGAGCGCGCCAAGCGCCAGAAGTTCTTCGAAGATTTGCGAGAAGACGAGAAAGCCGAGTTCATCAACGGGGAGGTATTCGTGCAATCACCGGTTGGATACGCCCACAGCCGCGTGTCCGACGCTTTGTATCTTCTGCTTGCCGCTTTCAACACGCGCCATCCCATGGGCGATGTCGCACACGAGAAGCGGCTCATCCACCTCTCTCGCAACGACTACGAACCGGACATCTGTTTCTGGAACCGCGTGAAGGCAGCCACATTCACAGCGAATCAGATGCGATTTCCCGCGCCTGACTTCATCGCCGAGGTGCTTTCGCCAAGCACGGAAGCGCACGATCGCGGCGTCAAACTCGAA
>JBEKVL010000009.1:0-25716 GCA_049514055.1 Tepidisphaeraceae bacterium
TCTCCTTCACACGCGGTTGAGGGGGATGTATCGCTGGAGAACATGCTGGCGTTTATCAACGAAGCCCGGAAGCAACCAGGGTTTGAGGGCTAAATCGGGAGATCCACCATGACGATGCGGCATTGGATGGTTCTGATGATGTGGCTGGCCGGGTCGGCGATGGCACAAGATGTCGCAATAGGGCTACGTCCCCCTGCCGTGCCCCTGGTGACGCATGACCCGTACTTCAGCATCTGGTCGCCGGCCGACCGGTTGACCGACGCTGACACGATGCACTGGACGGGCAAGCCTCATCGCCTGAGCAGTCTCGCGCGGATCGACGGCAAGACATTTCGCCTCATGGGCAAGGAACCGGCCGCCGTGCCGGCCCTGCCACAGACCGGCCTGCAAGTCTTGCCCGTGCGCACGATCTATAACTTCGAAGGCGAAGGCATTCGACTGACACTGACGTTTCTCACCCCCGCGCTGCCCGACAACATCGAGGTGCTCTCCCGGCCGCTCACTTACATCAGCTATGAGGCACGCAGCACGGATGGCAACTCACACGCGGTGGCATTCTATTTCGACGCCTTGGCGGAACTGGCCGTCAATGAGCCGCGACAGCAGGTAAACTGGGCCAAGGAGGGCACCGACCAACTGGAGGTGCTGCGGTTCGGCGCGGAAACACAGGCCGTCCTCGTCCGCAAGGGCGATGACCTCCGCATCGACTGGGGCCATCTCTATCTGGCCGCGCCAAAGGACAAACAGACCGCATCGTATATTCTGCCCGCGGGCGCCGCCCGTGGTGCGTTCGCCTCGGGCGGCAAGTTCTCGATGATGAACATGGCGATGCCCGTCACTGCCGGCGAGGCTCCCGCGGCCGTGATCGTGCTGGATGGCGGCAACGTCGGCGCGCAGAGCGTCTCCCGCTGGCTCATGATCGCCTACGACGATGAATACTCCATCAACTACTTCAAACAGAAACTCCGGCCCTACTGGCGGCGCGGCGGCGACAATGCGGCCGCACTGCTGAAGAAAGCCACAGCCGACTATCCATCGCTCCTCAATCGCTGCGTCACCTTCGACGAGCAACTCCTGGCCGATCTTCGCAAAGTCGGCGGTGAGAAATACGCCCTGCTCTGCGCCCTGGCCTATCGCCAGACGTTCGCCGGCAACAAGATCTGCGCCGATGCCAGCGGCCGGCCGCTGATGTTTCCCAAGGAGAACTTCAGCAACGGATGCATCAGCACGGTCGATGTGCTCTTCCCGCAGGCACCCTTCTTCCTGACGATGAGCCCGACACTAACCAAGGCGATGCTCGTTCCCGTGCTGGACTATGCCTCATCGCTCCATTGGCCCTACAACTATGCCCCGCACGACCTGGGCACCTACCCACACGCCACGGGCCAGGTGTATGGGATGGGGGGCCGCGACGGCGACCGCATGCCGGTGGAGGAGAGCGGCAACATGCTCATCATGCTGGCCGCGCTGGCGCGGGTCGAGGGTAACGCGGAGTTCTCCCGCAAATACTGGCCTACCCTTACCAAGTGGGCGGATTATCTAGTGGCCAGCGGCCTGGATCCGGAGAACCAACTCTGCTCGGCCGACATGTTCGGCCATCTGCCGCACTGTGCAAACCTCGCACTCAAGGCCATCATCGGTATCGGCGGCTACGCCCAGTTGTGCGATCAACTGGGCAAGAAAGAAGAGGCGAGAAGATACCTGGAGATTGCCCGAAGCTATGCGGCCAAGTGGCAAGAAATGGCCAAGGATGATGGCCGCACCCGGTTGGCCTATCATCTGCCCGGCACCTGGGGCATGAAACACAATCTGATCTGGGACCGCGTCCTTGGTCTCAACCTCTTCCCCGGTGCGCTGGGCGACGCTGAAGCGGCGTGGTACTTGAAAGTACAGAACAAGTACGGCCTGCCTGTGGACAATCGCACTGCCACCAGCCTGATCGACTGGGCGATGTGGAGCATCGCCCCGGCGAAAGACTCGAAGACCTTTGAGGCGCTGGTGGAACCGATCTTCCGCTACGTCAATGAAACACCATCACGCGTGCCGCTGTCGGACTGGTACGACACGACCAATGGCAAACAGAAGGGCTTCCAGGCGCGGCCGGTGGTTGGCGGCATCTACATCCGGCTGCTCGCCGACGAACCCGCGTGGAAGAAGCGGGCCGGGCGCGCCGAGAAGGTGGATAACGCTTGGGCTCCGCCGCCGCTCGCCAGCGGAATATTCAAGGAGATCGTCCCCACTTCCAGGAAAGAACCGGTGACGTGGCGGTTCACAACGCAGAAGCCGGCCGACGACTGGTTCAAACCGGGATTCGATGATACAGCCTGGCAGTCCGGCCCCGGCGGCTTCGGTATCGTGGACACACCCGGCGCGGTTGTGCGGACCAAATGGGATGGCACGGCCATCTGGCTCCGCCGGGAATTTGTGCTGGGCCAAGGCAAACTGGTCTCGCCCTGCCTGTTGGCCCATTGGGATGAGGATGGCGTGGTGTACTTCAACGGCGTGCTGGCAGCCGAACTACCTGGCTGGACCACTGAGTATGGCGAGGTGGAGATCACTCCCCAGGCCATCGCCACACTCCGGCCGGGGAGGAACACAATGACCGTCATGTGCCGTCAGACCACGGGCGGGCAATACATTGACGTCGGAATCGCCGATGCCGTTCCACCGCTGGTTGGTCCTTAAACTCGAAAGAAAGATGAAATGTCATTGCGTATGCTCTGCAACATCGTCATCGTTCTCTTCTCGGCCACAGTCGTCGGAGCCGATGATCTGGACATCGGCAAGATGGTGCAGCCAGCGCCGCTCGATGCGAGGCTGTCAGATCCCGACTGGTATATCTGGTGCGGAGCACCAACGCGGACGGCCGACGGGAAATACCATCTTTATTTCTCTCGTTGGCCGCGTAAGGGCGGGCACAACACCTGGGTGACGCATTCGGAGATCGCCTACGCCGTCGCCGACCACCCGCTCGGCCCCTACCGCTTCGTCAACGTCGCCCTGCCGGCCCGCAGCAAGGAGTTCTGAGATGGCGACTGCACGCACAATCCCAATATCGTTCAGGCCGGTGGCAAGTTTCTCCTGTACTACATGGGTAACCACGGCGACCGCACCTATGCGGTCAACCGCAACAATCAGCGTGTTGGGCTGGCGATTGCCGACAAGCCCGAAGCATCCTGGAAACGATCGGACAAGCCCATCGTCGATATCAGCCCTGACATGACCGCGTTCGATTCCCTATGCGTCACCTATCCCGCCGCGGCCGTTCGGCCCGACGGCGGCATTCTCCTCATCTACAAAGCGGTCGAGATTGTTGAGGGCAACGTGATGGGCGGAAAAGTGCGCTACGGGGCGGCTCTGGCCGACAAGCCCGAGGGGCCGTACGTGAAGATGCCCGGCCGAATATTTGAGGCCGAAGGCGACAACGGCAAGGTGTGGATGCTGGCCGAGGATCCGTTTGTGTGGTACAGCACGCGCTACGACAACCATTACTATGCCATCGCCCGCGACGTGGTGGGCAAGTTCACTGGCGCGGCCGGCGGCATCGCCCTGTTCCAGTCCGACGACGGTCTGAACTGGAAACCGGCGGCGCATCCAAAAGTGCTGGGTGTCCAGATCGCCTGGGCTGACGGCACGCTCAGCGGAACGAAATTGGAACGTCCGGCGCTGCTGATCGAAGACGGCAGCCCGAAGGTGCTCTTCGGCGCGGTGGATGTGCATCAGGCGACGCCCCGGGCACATTCGTTCAATGTGCATGTTCCGCTGGAGAACAAGTAACGGGCCGCTTGGTCTACTCCTTCGTCATATCGTCCTGAAAGAACATCGTCGGTGGGGGCGCAGCCCCGTTCACCTCGTTGATGATCAGGTTATCAAAACAAGGAGCGCTGGTAAGCGTGCCCAGTCCCGCCATGCCGGCGGTGAAGGTGCTGTTGGTGACGGAGGCCACCTGCTTGCCATCGAGGCACGCCTTGATGGTGGTCCCTTCGAATACGAGTTTCAAGTTGTGCCACGGCTGGTCCACAAGCTTCTCCTGGCCGGAAGCGAGCGTGTCGGCGGCGGCCAGGAGAGTCCAGGCGCCGTCCGCGCCGAGTTTCAGGATATATCCTTTGGGCAACTTCCCGCGGGTTCCGGAGACACGTCCCAGCAGGGCAGCCGAGCCGCCGTCACTCGAAGACACGTCAACACTGACCTGATAGTCCTTCCAGCCCGCATCGCCGATAACCGTGAAACCGTCCAGAGGCGTCTTGGTTCTGGCGAATTTGACGGTGGCCTGGGCACATTTGCCCTTGCCGTCCGGGCGGTTGACGACCTCGAACACGCCGTGGATGTCGGAGTGGTAATAGGGCAGAACCCCTGTCTTTTTGTAGTGGTCGTAGTTCTCGTGATACGGGAAGGGGAAAGGCTTCTCGACCGGCGGCGCGGGATAGGCGCCCTTCTGCTGCCCGGTCGTGGTGGTGATCGTGTAGATGGAACTGGGCTTGAGCGTGAGGATGACGGCCCCATTCTGCGGCGCGATGTCGTCCTGCTTCTGGAACATCGCGGCCGCGTCGCTGTTCCAGACGGACACCTTCCCCGTGGACAGGCCGCCGGTGAGGTTGAACGCGATGGACTGGTCGGCTTTCGCGTTCTTGGTTTCGATGACGATGGTGTAGTCCGGGCCATTGGCGGCCTTGTAGGTGACGTAGCTGCCGCCGCTCTTGAAGTAGCCACACCCCTCGCCGTCGAGGTACTTCCAGCCGATCTTCGTGAATTGGCAGGTGTGGGCATGACCCCACAATTCCGGCAGCATCGCGTAGTTGCCGCTCCAGGGCGAGGCGGCGATCGCCATCGCGTGTTTGCCGTACCAGCCCTCAATGCTGTAGAAGGAAGAGATCAGGTGCCAGAAGACGGTGCTGGTGACTTTGTTGTCGATGTAGTTCTCGTTGCAGGCCCTGACCTTGTTGATGGCCGAGGGGAACCCTTCCTGATAGACGTGCTCTTCGGTGTCCCAGATGGGCTTGTCGCTGTTCAGGACATAGTCCGGAGAGGGCGACACCCCTTCGGGAGCTCCCTTCCAGGTCACATGGTTGCCAATGATGCCCACGGCATTCCTGAGTTCCGGATCCGTGGCGAACTCCTTGGCGAACGTCCATTTCGTTTCGGGCCTCCAGTTGTCAAAGGCGTGGATGATGACGTGGTTGAGCCCTGCCTTATCCAGCGTCTTGCGATACATCTTCACCCAAGGAATATTCACGCCGCTTTCGTTGCGGCAGCCGGTGTAGGCCACATCCAGGCCGTGATAGGTCTTGGCGCCCTTGATCCACGACACGTAGTAGTCGCACATGTCCTGCGACCAGAAACCGCCGCTGCCCACGCCCACCCACGGCGGAGCGTTCCAGGCCGTGGCATCGAAGCAGATCTCCGGATTCCGCTTCCTAGCCTCCTTCATGAGCCACCATTCATAGCCCCGCTCGAAATACTCGGGCTTGGGATGGTCCATCTCTTCGCGGCTGCGGGCGTGACTCGGTTCGGATCCCTGGGTGCCGTTCAGATCGCTGCCGATCTCGACATACAGCACCTGCAACGAGGCCCCGAAGTTCGGCTTGAACAGATAATCCAGAATCTGGCTGCGCTGGGGCTCGGGATATTCGATCAGCAGCCGGGAGGTTGCGCCGCCGCCACTGACGGCGCCGATCCCATCGAACCGCCGTCCTTCCCGTTTGCCATCAATCGAGATGGCTTGATCCCCCCAAGCCGGGCCGCTGGCGGCCAGGGAGAAGAGGCATAGCGAGACGAGAAACGAACCCAAATGCCGCCGGGTAAACTCAGTCATGGCAATATCCGTCATGTATACTTCCCGCAGTGGATACTGTTTTGCCGGACGGGCCAATTGTGAGGCCGCAAACGAGCGCGTTTTCCTGGCAAATCGGCCTGCATCGCGGAGAGTTGGTAAGATGACAACGTCGGAAGGAATGGGACCATGATGCGGATCTGGCTCGTTGCGACACTGACATGCATTGGTGTTCTTGCCGGCTGCACCGGCGCCACCCCACGCGTCTTCGAGGAAACCTGGCCGTCACTGGAGCAATACACGGTGCCGGATTGGTATCGCGACGCCCGATTTGGCATCTTCGTCCATTGGGGACCGCAGAGCCTCGCCGGCGAATCCGGGTCGGCTGATGGCACCAAATCGCCTTGGAAGGAACTGGCCGCCGCATTCAAGGGAGAGAAGTTCGATGCCACACAGTGGGCGGCGTTGTTCAAGAAATCCGGAGCGAAGTACGTGGTGCAGGTGGTCGAGCATCACGATGCCTACGCGCTCTACGACTCGAGCCTTACGCCGTGGTCGTCGGTCAAGCTGGCGCCCAAGCGGGATTTCGCGAAAGAACTGTCGGCCGCAGTACGCAAAGAGGGGCTGATCTACGGCGCGTCATCGCACACCGAAGAGAACTGGTGGTTCTATTCCGATCCGCCGAAGAAAATGCCGCCGTTGCCCAAGCCGGGGCAACCCGCCACCGGGGAGCAGCCGCCCAGGGAGTGGCTCGACAACTGGTACGCCCGTCTGGTGGAAATCATCGAGAAGTACGACCCGCAGATCCTCTGGTTTGACTGGAGCATTGAGCAACCGGTCTATGAACCGTATCTGCGCAAGCTGGCGGCGTACTACTACAACCGGGCGGCCCAGCGAAAACAGGGCGTGGTTCTGAACTACAAGTACGAGGCATTCCCGGTGAAGGCGGCCGTGCTGGACATTTCGGTGAATACGAGTCGTCTAAGTTGGCAACCCGAGGGAATCCACGCCACGCCGTGGCAGTTCGACACCTGGTCTGCCCAAGGGCTGTGGTTCTGGCGGCCGACGATGAAGATGCGCCCGACAGCCGCCCTGATTGCCGAAATGTGCGACGTGGTGAGCAAGAACGGCAACTACCTGTTGAATGTCACACCCGATCCCGATGGGGTCAATACGCCCGAGCACGTGGACATGCTGAGCGGGATTGGCCAGTGGCTGGCGGTCAATGGCGAGGCGATCTACGGCAGCCGGCCATGGAAGATCTACGGTGAAGGCCCCACATCCGGGCTTGGCCCGTCGTTCAGCCCGACCACGCCCAAGACGCCGTACACAGCGCAGGACATCCGCTTCACAAGCAAAGGCGACGCGCTGTATGTGATCGTGCTGGCGTGGCCGCAGGACGGCAAGATCAACATCAAATCGCTGGCCGCAGGGTCATCGTATCTGGAACGAGAGATCAAGAGCGTTCGTCTCCCGAGTTCCGATGTGCCCGTGAAGTGGCTGCGTGGAGCAGATGGTTTGGCGGTCGATCTGACGGCACAGAAACAGAGAGAATACCCCGGTGTAATGAAGATTGACTGACTCCGACTGCAATAACGGAACACCCATGACACGCAAACTCATATTCCTCGCCGCCCTGCTACTGGCTTTACTGGCCACGCTCCACGCTTCCGCCGGAGAGCCGAAATCCGACGCGAAGGCGGAAGCTAAAGTCCATCATTTCAGCGCGAAGGAAGTGTTCGATTACCGGCAGCCGATTATCTTCCAGGACGATTTCAAGTCGGAACAATTTGGTAAATGGAGATTCTCGGAAAACGACAACTACGAGATTCCGCGCGAGAACCCCGAGCGAATCAAAATCGTGGACGCGCCTGGGTTGGACGGCGGGCGCAAGGCCGTTCGGTTTGCTGTAACACGCGCGCCAGATTCATTTCGCTCGGAAGTCTCCCTGCCTCATGAACCGGGTTTTCACGAGCGGTGGTATGGCGAACGCATCTTTGTTCCCAAAGACTGGGTATTTGATCCCAGCCGGGCCGTCGACATCGTCATGCAATGGCACGCCATTCCCGGCAACTGGCGAGTGACTTACCCCAACCTGGAAATCTCCATCGGCAACACCCATTGGTTCATCCGCCAGAGTTTTGGCTCGCCCCAGACCAAGCCGACTCGCTCACAGAAGATGCTGGATGATCCAGTGGTGCCCGGGACATGGGTTTCATGGGTGATTCACGCCAAGTGGTCGCCCGGCGATGATGGCGTCCTGAGAATCTGGAAGGACGGCAAACAGGTCCTGGATCTGAAGGGTCCCAACGTCTACTCGACGATTGGCGTGGAATACACGCCCTATCTCAAAACCGGCATCTACCATCCCGAATGGCATCTCGACAAGGATGGCAAGCGCGAAGCCTTTGACAAAGAGAAGCCGGTCGCAACGAACAAAGTCATTTATGTGACCGACGTGAAGATTGGCAACGAGAACGCGAAGCTCGAAGATGTTGCTCCCAAGCCGTGATCCGATTCCATCAAATCACCTATCGTGAAACTCTTCATCGCATTCATCATCGCCCTGCTGCTGGCTTCGCCAGCGGTGTTGCGCGCAGCCGAGCCGAGCCTGGTTCCGAGTACCCGCAGCACCGCCCCCGACTATTTCTGCACCTGGAACGTGCAGGGCTTCGTGTGCAGTTACTCCAACGCCAGCGATCAGGCCGACATGATGGTCGAGGCCAATCTCTTCGGCACCGGCTCCAACCAGAACTGGCTGGGGTTCTATCCCGATGTCCGGGGCGATCTCACCTTCCTGCTGGACGATGCCTTCGACTTTCCGCTGGGCGGAGGACACAACCACCCGAATCGCGGCAGTGTGGAACTCGACGCGACCCGCTTCCCATCCTACCAAGGCACGCCTGCCGAGCGGCTGGCCAAGTTGAGCAAGGATGTCAAAGCCAAAGGATGGCGCGACCTGGGACTCTGGATCTGCAACTCCCGCCCCAACGTGGATGAGTTGCCGATCGACAGCGATACCTACTGGTGCGAACGCCTGGCGTGGTCGCAGCAGGCCGGCGTCGGCTCGTGGAAAGTGGACTGGGGCATCGGCATCCCGGGGAAACCGTTGTGGAAATTCAAAGTCACCCCGAAAGCGCGCAGCGTGGCGCCGGATGTGTGGATCGAATTCGGCAAACAGGGCGATCTCTACCGCACCTACGATGTCGGCCTTTCCGTCTCCATCCCTGAGACCATTCGCCGGACCGCGGTGTTTCTCGGCAAGGAAGACGCGGAGGATCACCGCCTGATCAACTGCGAGGACGAGGTCTACATCGGCGCGGGCATGGGGTGCTCGTATGGGGTGATGCGCCATCCTCTGGCCGGGAACATGCCCAACGGCAAACCGGACGGCTTCTTCATGGGCGAGTTCCGCGATGTCAAACACCGCATCGACGAGGTCACCCGGGCGGTTCGCTGGCACCGTATCGCCCAGCCATTTGGCAAGGGCGACAAGGCCGCCATCGACGACAACACCCTGACTGACTTCAAGAGCAAGCCCGCCCCGGCGCGCATCGCGCGTGGCGGACTTCCTCTGCCCAGCGTGACCATGCCGCAGGGCAAGGAACCGCCCTACGTTCTGTGTTCCCGTCACCCTGAGGGCGAAATCGCGGTGGCAACCATCGCCCGTAACTTTGAAGTCAGCAAGAAGGCAACGCTCGCTTTTCCACTGGCGGACGTTGCCTTAACCGTCGGCGAACTGAACCGGCCGGTGGGAATCTTCGGCGAGTACGCCAGCCTCACGCTGGTTACCACCAGCGCGGTGGCCGGGAAGCGAATCCTCGCCGAGGATCTGGCCGGCACAACGCCAGTGGACATCACCAATGAAGTCAAAGTGAGCGACGGCCGGCTGACCATTCCCGGCGCGGTCATCCATCGCGTCGGCCTGATGGCGGCGAAACCCGGTGACATTTCCGATCCCGGCCTGGTGCTGGTCATCTCCGGCCTCACGGAGTTGCCCGCCAAGCCGGCGATGAAACCGGGAAAGAACGCGGCCGGCCCCCAGCCTCGGCCTTGATATTTGAGTTGCCCTGAAGGGAATCGCATCCATGAATCGACGCATCCTGTTTGTCGTAACCGCAGTCGCACTTCTGGTTGGAACCGCCGGCAGCCTGGCCCAGCTCGCCGAGGTGGCCGGAGTCAACGTGCAGCAGCAGGGAACCACCGTCGGCATCGAGAATAACCTGCTTCGGATCGAGTACGACCTGGCTACGGGGACGTATAACGCGACCGACAAAACGGCCGGCCGGCTCATCATCGCCAGTGTGGCCGCCAGAGCAGGCGAATTCTCATCGACAGCGCCAGGAACGACACGCACTTTCACCATCGAACCCTTGGCCGATGCCCTGGGGATCGGGCGATCGTTGTTGATCAGCAGCGTGGTCCCGAACGAGCCGAAACTGCTGCTGCGGATTTCGCTCTATCCCGGCTGTGGTTTCATCGCGATCTCCACCGGCCTCGAGAACACGACGGCCAACACGATTCAGCTCAAGGAATTCAGCCCGCTTGACGGCGGCGCGGCATTCAAGAGCTTTGACACCGCCGTCCGCTACAGCACGCTCGATGGCCACGGCGGTGGCGTTCCCACATTCGTCGCCCACGACCCAAAGAAGCGGACGAGTCGGAATAACCTGCTCGTGACCTTCGGCAATCCCGGCGACAATCACTCCCTGGTTATGGGTGGGCTGACTTATGCCGAGTTTGAGAAATACGCCGAAGCGACCCGCAACGCCGATGGATCGCTTGCAATCCGGCTGTACGCCAACGATCCCGTCGGCAAACGCATCGACCCCGGCACGCGCTATCTGCCCGACGACCGGTTCTACGTCGATTTCCTGACGGCCAATCCCTTCGACGCACTGGAGTCCTACGCCAACCGCCTCCGGCTGGCCCAGGGAATTGTCCTGCCCGTCTGTCGCTTTCCCATCGTGGACACCTGGTTTGCCCAGGTGCCGCACTTTGGCGGCGGCGAGGACAAGGCCGGTTACCGTGCCCGCAACGACTCGGTCGGCGCGGTCGAGGAAATGGAATGCGCCGCCCGCAGCGGGTTTCTCAAGTATTCTCCCGTGGCCGTTCTTATCGAGCCGGACCTCTATGATCCCAACAACCAGCAGGGATGGTGGGATGACGAGCACTGGCAACGCGGCCCGGACAACCGCGCCAAAGGCGCGGGCTCATGGGTCAGTTCGCATGGCCAGTTCGTTCCGCCCTACGAGACCGCCCGCAAATGGGCCGGCGCGATCAAAGCCCTGGGCGGGATCCCGATGATCTATGTGCAGACGGGGTTCAGGTCGCAGGACTACGCCGAGGCCTTCCCCGGCCACATGTTGTTCAACGAGGCCAACGTGCCGCACCTGAACGACAAGGGCGAGCAGCAGTACCGGGACAAAGAGAAGAAGATTCCGCGCAAGCTCGGCTACGACTACACCGACCCCGGCTTCATCCAGCATATGCGCGACGTCTGGGAGAGCCTGCACCTCGCCGGCGTGCAGGGAGTGAAATTCGACTATCCCGACTATCCCTTCACCGGCTGGCCCACCCGCGGCGGCATGGAGGATGCCTATGCGACCACAGCCATGCATTACCGCAACGTCTTTCGCCTGGCCCACGACGGGCTCGGGCCGGAAAGCTACATCCACGAGCGTACGCTGGAACGCGGCTCCGACGTGACGCTCGGCCTGGTCACCTCGCAGCGCACCGAGGGCGACACCGACCTGATCACGCCGAAGATGGTCTCGCGCGTGGGGCTGAGGTGGTACAAGAACCGCGTCGTGATCAATTACGACATGGACGGGAAGAACCCGTTCCATGCCGTTCCCGCCAGTCGCGACGGCGAGCGGGCGCTCTGGACGATGTCGTATCTCGTCTCCGGAACACTCATGGTTGTGCCGAGTTTCGGCCGGATGTCGGCCGAGCAGCTTCACGACCTCTCCCGCCTCTACCCATTCCACGCCAACCGCCAGAGCGCCCGGCCCGTGGATGCCTTTACGAGTGCGTTTCCGCAGGTCTACGACTTCAAGGTCGATCCGGCGTGGCATCAGCTCACGTTTTACAACACCGATACGACCAAGCCCGCGACCATCGGCGTCGATCTGGCCGGCGACACGGCCTTCGGGGCGCTCGGCCTCGACCCGGCAGCGAAATACTACGTGTACGACTTCTGGAACGACTGCCTGATCGGCAAGGTTCCCGGCAACAAGCGATTTGAACAAACCCTGCGGCCGGGCGAGGCGCGGATGATGTCGGTTCGCGAAGCAACAAACGATCCACAGGTTTTGTCTACCGACCGCCATCTCCTGCAGGGTTGCGTGGATCTTCTGGGATGTCGGTGGGATGCGAAGCGCAAGCAACTTTCCGGTGTGTCGGCTGTCGTCGCTGGGGAGAGCTATCGCGTGATCATCGCGACCAATGGGCGAAAGCCCGTGGCCGCCTCGGTGGATGATTCTATTGACAAGAGCATCGCGAAGTCCCGGTTGGCGACAACGCGCCCCGCCTCGTGCCGCTGCGCTATCCGCATGTTGCCCGGCGACGCGGGCGTGGCCGAACTCACGATTGACCGCCCGGACAACGGTCCGGCCGCCTGGGCAATCACCTTTGAATAGAGGTTTCAATATGGCATGGATGATCCGGCCGCTCCTGATAATCCTGTTCGTCGTGGCGGGAGGCGGCATAAGTCTCGCGGCCGCCACGCCGTCTTCGCTGCCGATCAGCATCGTCAACTACTCCCGGCTGCCGGTTCATGCCACGGCGGTCGTGCTCGACGAGAAGGACATTCGCGCCAAGCTCGGCCTGCCCGAAGATGCGGCGATTCGTGTGCATGCCGCAGGCAACGCCACAAACATCCCCATCATACGCGGCATGCAGAATGGCCGGCCGGTGATCCGGCTTTACGTGTCTCTGCCGCCCGCGTCGCGGCTCGACCTGACTGCGGAAAAGGCGGATCGCTGGGAAGAGGCCGCGCTGACGGAGGCCAAATGCGATCCGGCCAGTGGCACCGGGACCATCCGCAACGGCATCTTGAGTGTTACGTTCGGCAAGAAAGGCTGGGATCTGGCGTTTGCAAGCCCGGCAGCACAAACCGGCGGGAATACGCTGGTCAAGGATGGCGGACTCGATTTCTGGATCGACAACCAGAACCGCGGCCGGATTATGAACAGCAATCCCAGGGATCTGGGCTTGGCGTACTACGTTGACGCGAAACTCGACAAGTGCGAGACCTTCGTGGGACCAGATGGCCGGCCGACGTTCCGGATAGTCCGGCGGATGGAAGGCCTGGCGGCGAAGATGACCGTGACCGAGACGTTTGAGTTGGTCCCCGGCCTGCCGATCCTCCTCTGCCGCGTGCGCTGGCGGAACGACGGCGATGCGCCGTTGTGGGTGGCCTACGTCGGCAGTGGCGACGGCGTCAAAGGGAAATGGGCGAAAGAACTGATGCCCGGCCCGCTGATTGAGCGGAAGAAGTCGCCTGTGCTGGGCGACCTGAACGGCGGCGAGACGCGGCCGGCCTGGTTGCCGCAGCTCTGCCGCATCAGCATGGAGTCGCTCACCACCGGCTGCGGCTTTGGCATGTCCACTCTCCTGCCCATGTCCAATAAGGTTGGACAGGGATCGATGATCTGGGGTTGCAGCAGCGGCGGATTCCAGTGCAACTTCATCGATCCAGTACAAGGGCAATTCCCGTTCCTCGTCAAGCCGCACGAGAGCCTGGAAAACGGTTTTGCTTTTGTGGCCACGCAAACCGGGACCAGCGTCTATCGCCAGACGGTCGATCTCTGGAAGGCCCTGCAACAGGGCAAGATGCCGGTGCTCGCTTCACCGTGTGCCGTGTATGTGGGACAAGAACCGACCCAGGCACAAACGGTGTCCGAGTTGGGCAGCAATCTGAATCTGTGGCAAGGCAACCCATCGCAGCGTCAGGCCGCACTGCGGATGGACTTCAACAAGTATTTCGAGTGTCGGATTTCCGTCGCGTCGGCTTCGGTGCAGGATCCAGTCGAGCTGTCAGCACGACTACTGGCTACAGGCAAACCCGCCATCTCGCTGCTACGGGCCGACAAGCCGGGCGAGTACAAGATCGATCTGAACCAGCGTCTGGGCTGGAAGGATGAGGCGGCGTTTGTGCTGAAGGTGAAGGCCGGTGGAACGGGCGCGATTAAGGAATTGTCCATCGCGGAGGTTCTTCCCGTCGCTCCCGAGGTGCTCTCGCCAGTCCCCGATGCTTCCTTCACGGACCTGGCCACCATGTTCCGTTGGAACACGATTCCCATGGTCGTCGAGTATGACCTGCAACAAGCGCGTTCGGCCGACTTCGCCTCACCGACACAGGTGCGGATCACCTCCAGCCAGGACTCGCCGTGGTATCTGCCACCCGATGACAAACTGCCAGCGCCGGGCGAATGGCACTGGCGAATTCGTGGCGTGAAAGGCGATATCCTCGGCCAGTGGTCATCGCCGCGCCGCTTCACGGTCAACAACGACCATTCGACCCGGCCACCCAAACGCCCGCTGACACCGCAATCTCCGCTCTTCACGCTCGAAGCCACCCGCGTCCTCGACTACACCGCGTTCCACCCCGACATCCCGGCCGACATCGCGCCTTATGTGGGCATCATCGCCGAAGGCTTCGAGGGCAAGGGGATGACGGTCACCGATTTCGCCCGCGGCATGGAGCAACTGCCGCACGCGACCATGCTGCGCAGCCACTGGGTGAGTCTGGCCGACATCGAATGGCTCGCCCAGCATGTACCCAACTTCATCGGCATCCAGGGCGGCGAACATCTGAGCGACCTGTATTCCAGCGGCAAGGACGGGGCCACAACTTATGCCCATCGTCTCACCCGGATCTGCGCCAAGTACGGCATGATCTACCAGGAGGCGGATGGGACGTACAAGGACGACAAGTGGCAGGACCTGATGGATAAGCAAGGCCCGTTCATCCGCGAGTTCGGCCCATGGCTCGTCCTGTCACAAAAGAACAACATTATCCGCCGCCAGTTTTACTCGCAAAGTGCGGCCATGGGCCTGTGGCTAGGCGGCATCATTCAGCAACACGGGGCGTGGGAAGATGGCGGCTTCTACTGGCAGAACGCCGGCTTCAAAGGCCTGGGCGTATGCGCCGGCGAACGCACCGGCATTCTGGCCGCCATGCCGCGAATCTGGTGGAACCTGGTCTGCGTCATGGGCATCAGCCGCGGCTGCGGAATATACAGCCTCGACGGGCAGACGCTCATGGTGAGTCCGAAAGAGGTGGAGCGCGGCACCGCGTTCAAGGCCGGGATCTGGGACAGCACCGGAGCCACCACCGACACGTTTAAGCGCTTCGTCGCACCACTCATTCGCGGAACAGTCCAGCATGGATTGATTCCCACCAAAGAGCAGGTGCTACACAATGTGAAGTTGGCGGTCTACAACGACAGGAAAGCTCCGGCCGATCTGAAGGCCTGGCCACATTATGTCGAGTACGGCCCGCTCTACTCGGCCACCTACGGCTTCCGCAAGATGGGCAACATCGACGGCCAACTCTGGGAGTTCTTCCCCAACACCGGGCGATACTACTACATACCGGTTCTGGTCCAGGGCAACGAGCCGATCTCGCAGACCGTGAAGAACATCCCCGTATCCGAACTGCAGGACGTGGCAACGGTCAAGCGAACCTTCGACGCGGCCTACCCGCAGTGGTATCAGGGCGATGCCCTGGTCTGCCGCATCGGAAACACGATCACCGTGCAGAACACGCGTGAGAACGAGGACGTCACCGAGTCCTACGCCATTCCGCTCAACGCCGGCTTGCTGACGACGCTCGCCGGCAAGATCGGCCCTCATGCCTACCTCGTCGGCAAGATCGAGGACCAGGGCCGGCGGCTGTGGCTCCAAGCCAACACCGAGTACCCGGAGCGCGATACGGAGTTGTCGATCACCTGTACGCGCCAGCCGGCGTGTCATGTCGAGCCCAAGGCCGCGGCGAAGGAGACGCGCTGGGACGAGACCACCAAGACCCTACACCTCCGCCTGACGCATCAACAGGGTGCGGCGGAAGCCACTATGGATTGACAACGGCAACGAAGGCACACGACACCGGAGAATATGACCTGAGTCTGTCGACCGTGAGCAGATGCACCCATTTGTACGGCGTCACTGCTCGAGCGACTTCACAACCATGTCCGCAGCGTTCTTCGACCAGTCCGGGCCGCGGAGATGGGCGGCGATGAACTGCTGGCCCTTGACGCGGAAGACCCAGCACACGCCGCCGCAGGAAATGACGTCATAACGGCGCAGGTTGGCCGGCGGTGCATCGCCGAACATCGCCTTGATGTCCGCCGCGTGCTTCTTGGGGTCGGGCCAGTAGTAATGCTCGGCATGGTGATTGTGGCCGTGGACGATGGCAACGACGTTGTAGTCCTTGAGCAGGTCGTACATGGCCAGTCGCTGCCTGGGCGTCCACCAGTTCCAGTCGTTCATCGAGAAACCGTCGAAGCCATAGTGCTGCATGAGGATGACGGGCTGGCGCGAATTGCCCACACGATTGCGCAGATAGTCCCGGAGAAACGTCATCGCTCCCTGCGGGTCGTTCCAACTTCCCTTGCCGGGTTTGCCATAGCGAAAGAGGTTTTCCTCATCGACCGTGTCGGCCGGGCAGAGATTTACGCAGACGATGTGTACGCCATCCCAGTTCAGGGCGTAATGCAACCCGTTCTCTGAAAGGGCGGCGAACTGCCCGGCGGCCTGAAGAGCGCGGTGCTGGCGGATCAATCCTTGGCCTGTCGGGCCGGCAGCCTCGCCGTCGTGGTTGCCCAACGAAGCGAAGACCGGAATTGTCCTGGTCCCGAACAACACGCCGGCCGAGGGGAAGAGATCCTCGAACGACTTCCATTGCTCCTGGCGTTTGGCAATGTCTTTGTGGCCATCAGTCAGGTCGCCGAGGATGAACAGACCCCTCGGCGCGGTGATGTTGCCCAGTTCGAGGTTCGCGAGCGGACCAAGTTTGGGGAACGGCTGACCAACCAAGGCCTTCATCCTCTCCAGGTTGGATTGCACCCGCTTGAGCGTGTCGTCTGCCGTGACCGGCGGCTTGGCGCTGGCATGCTCGGTGCCCAAGTGAATGTCGGAGAAGACGAAGCATGTGAAATCCCGGGCCGCTGTTGCTGGCCTCGCATCTTGCGCGGTGGCTGTGTGCCACAGCACGAGCCATCCGCAGCAGATGAGAACGATGACGCGTCGTCGGTACAGTGGGTGCGGGCTCATACCTGATGGGTCCGTTGATGAAAGTTGAAACCTCTTCCGAACACACCTGCCGCGAAATCAATTTCTGGCCAGACAGATGATTTTGCCTGACGTCGTCGACACATAGAGCCGGCCATTCGCCGCGGCCAAGCCGCCCCACGCGGGCAAATCGAGCTTGATTTCGCCCACGGCCCGGCCGTCCTCAACGCGGTGGACGGTCAGCAGCCCCTTGGGCGTGACCGTGAACAGATGCTCACCCGCGACCAGCATCGCGCGGTTGACACTGGTCTTGGTATCGGCCGAGGCACTCGTCCACCGCGTGCCCAAGGCGAAGATCTTGTTCACGGCGTGAATAGCGCCGGCCTTCTCGTCTTCCAGAGAGACGGAAACCCAGTCGGGATTGAAACTCGCGCCTTGCGCAAAATCGACCCGAAACAGTTTGGACTGCTCAGGGAGCGTGCTAAAGACCGAGGAACCGTGGAACACGGCCACGGGTGTGCCGATCCGCTCGGTGTCATAGCGCCATGCCGAGCGCGGCATGTAGACACCGGCTTCCGTGGCATGATAGAAGCCGCTGGTCTTCTGAAGATTCTTCCGGCCGGTCTTCAGGTCGAAGCAGCATCGCGAGACGGCCACGGAATCGCCATCGCGCACCGGCAAATCGAAATAGCGGTAATCGAGCGGCCGGATGGTCCGCCACAGGTTGCTCTCGGGACGTGTCTTGCGCGGGTCATAAGGGTCGGGCCACGGATCGTTGAAGCCGAGGTCGGCAAACTTGTTCTGCCAGACAATCCGGCCGGTCTCGGGCTCAACACACAACACGCGAATGCCCCCATCCGCATTCGGATGAATGCCCGCCGCGACATAGGCGAGATCCTTCACCATCAGCACGCCGCCGGCCACGGGCCACGGCGACTCTACCTGGCCGTAGGCTGAAATCCGCCGTTCATTGGGCGCCACCCGCAGTTTCCAGATCATCTGGCCATCGGCGCCCCGAATGTTGTACACCCAGCCGCTGCGGCAGCCGACCAGGCACTGGCCGCGATGAACCGTGGGTGGGCCGTCAATGCGGCCGTCGGCGGTGAATTCCCACCGCTCCTGGCCGGTCTGTGCGTCCAATGCCAGTAGTCGATGCGTGTCGCTCTGGGCCACATACACCAGCCCGCCAGCGATCACCGGAGCCGTGATCGGCCCTGCAAGCGACGGATTGCTGATCCATTCCGACAGCCGGCCGTTTGTGTAGTCCGGGCCCTTGATCTCCGTCGTCCAAGCGACCTTGAGGTTGGCTGGCACCGTGACGCCCGTACCGCCGCTGCGATATTCATCGTTGCGGAAGGTGGGCCACTCCCTGGAATAATCTGCCGCAACCGGCCGCGCGGGCCAAGCCGGTCCTTTCACCAGATCCGTGCTTTCCTCCGGCCGGTTCGCAGCGGCCGGCGCCAGAGCCACGCTGCCGTCGAGCATCGGGAAACAGATGCAGTGTTTTGGAAACGTATAGATCAAGCCGTTGGCCGGGATGTAGCCCGGCCTCGCCGTGTTGCACGCGCCGCGGGTGATCTGATTCGACACCTGCTTGCGCGTCTGCATATCGGTGAAATTCAACTGGCCGTTGAGGTAAAAGCGTTCGGTCAGCACCGGCGGATAGCAGTGCCCCCAGCCGCGGTCGCCCAGGTAGTTGGCCTTGAACGTGTCGCTCGGCTCGGCGAAGTTGTCCAGGCCGAACATCACCAGATTGAGTCCCTCGCGCGACTGGGCCTCGGTCACCAGGTGGTCCTTGTACCAGAACCCGGCGCGGAACTCGCCGTGCCGGGCCGACGAACCGGTTCCGCGCACGCGCTGGATCTCCTCGCCGGTCTTCGCGGAGATCACCGCCAGGGCGAACTTGTCTTGCGCCTGCTGCTGGGGGTACTTTTTGTAGAACTCCTTCCAGTCGTTGGGCGAGCGCATCTCGTAAACGATCCGGTCGTACCCGAACGATCCGAGTTCCGTGCGCCTGGCCCAGTCGTAGGCCTTCTTCCACATCAACTTGCCGCTCAGCAGTTCCCGGCCGACGATCTCACCCTGGCTGTCGCCGTGGCGGTCGTTGCCCTTGATGTAGAAGGTGGCGTAGCTCGAGGCGATCAGGTTGTCGGTCTGCGCGGCCTCGTCCTTCCACAAAAGCCGGCCGGTCTCGGCGTCGATCGCCCGCACCGCATCCGGGCAGGACACGACGATTGTTCCGAGTTTCGACTGCCCATCGTCAACCACCACAATGTCGTAGGGAACGCCCGCTTCCTCATAGACAATGGCCGGACGGCCCGTCGCGGCGTCAAGTGCCTTGAACTTGCCGTCGTCGGTCAGGCAATAGACCCGATCGCCCTTGGCGACAACCAGAGCGGCCACCTTGACGCTGTATTCCCAGTTGAACTCGGCCCCCTTCTTGAGTTTGGCCCGCCAGAGCGGCATCCCGTTGAACGCATCGCGCGCCGTCAACACTTCTTTGTCCTGGCTGAATGCCCGCCCATTGGCGCAGAGGAAATGCGCTCGTTCGCCGATGGCCGTGCTGGAGAGAATCCACTGTATCCCCTGGGGCACATCCACGAGCGAATCCTTAGACACCGGATTGCGATCCGCCCCGTGCCGCCAGTGTGTCCAGTCGTCCATTTCCTTCGGCCGCGGCTTGGTTGTCAGCATGAAACGATCCCCCTGCTTGACCACTAGTTCGCCGCCCGGCCGCAACACGCGTAGCAACTCCGCTCGGGTGGTCTTTACGTCTTCCAGCACGAAAAGCAGCGAAACGAGATTGTCCGCATACGGCAAACCCGGCCCGCGCCAATTCTCAATGGATACCAGCCTCTTGAGTTTCGGATCGAGCAACGCCTCGCGCGCCGCACCGACCTTTGCCTCGTCATCGGAGAGACAATGGACGAGATACGGATTGTCCCTGGCGATCTCTTCCGCGAACTGCATGTCGCAGTTGCCGACGATCACGCACAACCCGCCTTTGACTTGTGATTCACGTAGCGTCTGCGATACGCCTTCGAGACCGGCTGCGGCACCATCGGCCATAATTACCAGGACAATACTCAGACCCCACAAGATGCGTCTGGCATGGATTGTCATCGACCTACTCCTCTCACGCGGATCCAAGCCCGCTCAAACATCCCGCGACCCGAGAACAACGGGCCACAGAATCACTCTCGCCTGGTTAAGCACAACGTGGCGACTCATTTTAGCCAGGACAAATCGGAACCGTGCCACACCGATGCCGGCAGGCATCCAGCTATTCCACGCGCCAGCGAATCAGAGCACCGCATCGACCGGGCTGGAATTGTATTTCCATCTTCAGTTCCGTGGTCCTGACCGGGTCGAAGGTGACTTCGTTGTACTGGTCTTTCGCCACACCGTAGCCACTGGGGTTGGGGACGGGCTTCCAAGCGTCACCGTCTCTGTAGAACAGCCGCCGCGAGGCCGGTTCACGCACGCCGCCGTGCTCATAGTGCTCGGTCCACCAGTACGTCTTGGATTTAGATACGGTGCGGGCCTCGCCGAACGGCATGCGGATCCACTGCTTGCTTCCGAAAAGCGACCCGCCGTACACCAGGAACGTGCCGACGCTGCCGTCTTCGGAGTTCTTCGGGTTTCGTGGGTCGGTCAATATCCTGAGGATCCCAGCATCCTCGCTCCAGGAACTGATCGGTTCAGGACACCTGGCCCAGGGTTTGGCGTCGGGTCCGTTGCCGATGGTGGGCAATACCGATAGGCGCAGCCGGGCACAACCCATCGGGACCATCGTCACGGTTTCAACCGGTTCGTCGGATTTGATCGGCGATGGTTGGAGCTTGTCCACGACACCGAAGTAGTTCTCGGTCCAATTGGGGATGCGCTTCACCTGAACGTTCAGTTCGACCGGGACCTCCGCCGGCGTGAAGGGCTGCCGGCTGGCGGGGAATTCCTTTTGCACCACCTGGATGCCGGATGCGGGATTGGCCGAGTCAACGACCAGGCCATAGTTCCATGGTGTGGTCGGCACGATCTCGAAGGCCGGCCATTTATCGTCCTTACGCTCGGGATGCTGGCGCACGTACTTCTCGCCTATCTTGATGGAATAGGTAAGTGGTCCCCGGTTAACCGATACCGCGTTCTTGTTCTTCTCCCGTTGAGTCAAGGTCACGGCCATGGTCAGGTCGAGGATCACCTTGTCCCCGTTTGACCAGGTCCGCGAGACGCAGACCAAGTCACCCCCTTGGGTTGTCAGATTGATCGCCTTGCCATTGATGTTCAGCGCCGGCCGCGCGCACCAGGCCGGAATGCGGAGATAGAGTGGGAAGGCTACGTCCCTTGGTGCCGTAAGGACCAACTCCACGCGCTCCTCGAAGGGATATCGCGTCTTCTGCTCGATCGTGACCTTGGTGCCGTCGCCCACCTGAGCGATGATTGTGCAGGGCACGCACATCAGGGCGGCCAATCCGCGATCGGGCGTAGCCGCGTAAAGGCCCTCGGCAAAGCAGGGCCACGCCGAGCCCACATTGTGCTGGCAGCAATGGTGGTCGCGCGGATTCATGACCTCCATCGGGCCATCGTTGGCCAGGGTCGGAGCCTTGCTACGGGCATCGGAGTTGCTCTGGTTTGGGGCGGTCAGGTAGCGCAGGCCACGGAAGTCGGCCGTCATCGTGGCCGGGAGGGTGTTGTAGGCAATATTCTCGCAGCGGTCCATCCATTTCAGATCGCCGGTAATTCGCAAGAGTATCTCGCTGGAGAACATCATCTCGACGGCGCCGCAGGTTTCGATGGCCTGCTGTGGATCGGTGTGGCCGGGGCGTGCAAACTCATCTCCGGCAAACATGCCTCCCGGCACCTGGCCGTAGACGCTGTAGATGTCGTTGTAGTTGCTCTCCATCTGCACCAGGTACTTCGGATCCTGGTTCTGCTGGAAGAAGACAGCAGGTTTGCGGAACCCCTGTGAATACGCAACATTGTGGCATCCGCCGAGCCGATTCATCCAGCGCTCGCCGGTACGCATGAGCTTTTCGCCCGGTTCCAATAGTCTGGGGTCGGCGGTGCGGTTATAGAGCCAGTAGACCATGTCCATGTTGTCGCTGTTACGGGCCGCACCCCAGCCGCCATTGAAAAACCGCTTGTCGTCGAGCGTCAGTTCCCAGTGGAAGAAACGGGTCATCAGATCCAGCACGCGCTTGTCGCCGGTACAGTCGTAATAGGTGCGATAGGCGTAGAGCATGTTCTGGTGGGGCATGAGGTCCGGGGCGTTCTTGTCGTTGCCAGCAAGCGCCTCGGTGCCAAAGTAGCCGTTGGGCCGCTGCCCGACCAGCGACGGTTCCAGCCACAGTTTCGCCTCAGCGATGAGCCTCGGATCATCGAGCAGGAAAGCCATGGATGCATACCCGCGAAGCCAGTAGGGAACCTCTTCCCAGAAAGAGCCGCCCTTCCCGTCGGGCTTCAGCCAGGCATTGTCGTTCTTATTGAGAAATCCGCTCACTTCGCTCATGTGGCCGACGAACCCTTCCGCCTGAAGTTCGAGTTGTTTCCGCAACCATCCCTGCGGCCTGATGGCCCCAGTGGGAAGGCGAATGAACGGACTGGCCAGCAGCGGCGGCCGGTTGCCGGGGTAGTAGGGATTGGACTGCGATGTGTCGGGCTTCTGAACGATGGTCACAGTGGTGTTTTGGGCGTCGGCGATGACAGCTCCCAGGAGCACCACGATGGAAAATCCCCTCAAGGAATATGGGTGTTTCATGGCAGGCCTTTGCTTCATTCAGCGGGAATACTCAAGACATTGACTGACTGCGGCGGAAGTGTCACGGTAAAACGACTGGCGGTGCCAGGTAACGGTTGCTCCTGAGGCACGATACGGCGAGGCTTCTCCAGGGTGTTCTCATCGGTCGGATTCTCCGCATGGATGACAATGTGTCGGCCCGTCGCGCCGACGCGCGCGGCGCCGTCTAACTGAATCTCCGCCCGCATGGGTTTCTTATCATAGTTGGTGGCCCGCACGATCACGCTCTTGTCTTTGCGGTGATAGCCGGAGTTGGCGAAGAACGACGGCAGGAACTCCATGCGCGCATCAGACACCGTCTTGCCGTCCAGGGTGATCTCGGCCTTGTCGCGGCCAACAACCAGGGCGATGTCGTACCACCGCTCGTTCTCGATCTT
This sequence comes from Tepidisphaeraceae bacterium, assembly GCA_049514055.1. Classification (GTDB taxonomy): domain Bacteria; phylum Planctomycetota; class Phycisphaerae; order Tepidisphaerales; family Tepidisphaeraceae; genus JANYKD01. The sequence goes on from JBEKVL010000009.1 coordinate 23,180, forward strand.
CCCCTGAGTGCTCCGTCCGCCTCTGAACGAGCACCCATCGGGCACGCCACGATCCTGGATCGCGGTGAAGTTGTTTCCGGCCGCGCCGTAGTTGCAGAACAGGAACCGGTCGATGCTGCTGGCGTTGAAGAACATCAGGAACCCCTCGCGGCCACCGACGCGACGGGCTTTGAGCGTCACCTTCCCAGTCTTGAGCTCCGGCGTCCGCAGCAGCAGCATGGCCGGCGACTTGCCCGTGTCCGTCTGCCGCAACACACCGTTCTCCACCCGCCACTGGCCGACGCCGGGCGTCTCCCAGTTCTCCAGCGTTTTGAAATCGTCGCTGTACACAAGCTGCTCTTTCTCGTCATAGATTCGGAGTTCCTTGAACTCCGCCTGTGTGTCCCAGGCACCCAGCCCGAACTTGCCGGCCATCAGCGGCTTGTTCGGATCGGGCTTGGGCTCGACATTCACTGTCGTCGCCAGGTTCACATCCGGGCGGGTCTCGTTGAACGTCTTCTGCACGTAATAGGAGGCATGGGCGAAGCTGCGCGAGGAGTCGAACTCAATTAAATTCACACCCCAATCCCGAAGGTTAACGTTCGCAAACAACGGCGCGTAGCTGGCCAATTTCACCAGGTCGCCGTTGCGTTCGAGCATCATCAGGTAGACCGAGTCGTCCATGGCCGCGCTCCAGTCACCGTTGCCGTGATGATGGGCATACTCGCCCACATAGATCGTCCACGGCTTGCGCTTGTATTTGTCGAAGTAGTCGAAGTTCGTGCGTATCCAGCCGGATGGCCGGTAGGAGTGCTCGTCAACGATGTCGATGTTCCCGTCTGCACGTTGATGCCCCAATAGCCACTGTTGACCAGCGCCGTCCTGCCAGCGGTATTCTTGGGCACGGCCACCGTCATTGCCAGAGAACGGCTGGAGGCCGCGTTCATCGGATTGGCGTCGGTAACCTTCATGTCGGCCCTGGCGCCACCTTCATTGACAAGTGACCAGCCGATGAGTTCCCGTTTGGAATCCCAGCCGCAGTTCCCATTCCATGGCCAGGGCATATCCCATTTGTTCTCGGAGACGCCGGCCGGAAGTTTCTCCAATTCCATCCGCGACGAGCCGTCGTTGTTCTTCACCAGCCTCATGCCGGGAGGCAGCACGCCTTCCTCAAAACTGCGGTTCTGGATCAACTCGGCGTAGATGCCGCCGTCGAAGGCGTGGCTGATCTCCTCCATGAAGATGCCATAGAGCGTCGCCGGAACCGGCGCTTTCTCTTCCCGCAGGTTGACGCGGATGGCGGCGGTGGGGTCTGCATCCTGAGCAAGAACCAAGCCGGCAAAGACCACCCATTGTGCAAGGAGCCAACTGAATACAACGACGGATTTCCCGTTAGACATGAGCCATCTCCATGCAGCCGCGCCGCGCGTGCAAGGCGTCGGCATGGCTCCTTGTTCACCGAGGCGTCTTATACCGGCCTATACCGGCAACTTTCCTTAATGTTATTAAGTAAATGTTGCTGAGACTGTTGATCCACGGGATGACCCACGGGAATTGACGACTGAGGCGACGACGATCAGGGGAGCAGCGAGAACGCTCCTTGGACAGACATCCGAGCTGTTACGCCGTCATAACCGTCGGTGGCGAATGTTTTGCCAGTCCGCTGCACCCTAAGTGCTTGTGGGATTTAGTAGATTTATTCCCACAACAACCAATTTTAACAACTTGAGTAATCCACGCTACAAGGAACGCTCTCTATGTCGCGAACGCTTCTGCTGGCATTGACGTCGATCTGCATTCTGGCCGCAGTGGCGGGGTCCGGTGATGCCGCCGAATGGCAGTGGGCCGTGGACCGCGAGGGCGGCAAGGGACGCACGTTCCTGTGGATCCCGCCGCACTGCAAACACGCTCGCGGCGTTATCATGGGGCAACAGGTGATCCTCGAAGCCCGCTTCTTTGACGACCCCGTCATCCGCGCAGCCGCCGAGAAAGAGGATCTGGCAATGGTGTTCAATGTGCCAGCGATCTTCGGTTATGAGAGTTTCGACCCCACTCTCGACGGCGACCAGAAGCTCAAGTCCCTGATGGACCAGTTGGCGACAGTCTCCGGCTACGCGGAGTTGGCGCAGGCGCCCATCCTGACCATCGGCCACAGCGGCGGAGCGATCTTCGCTTGGAATCTCGCCTGGTGGCACCCCGAGCGATGCTTCGGCGTCATCGGTTTGCATTCGGCTCCGATCGAAGCGCCCAGGTACAAGGACACGGAAAAGAAACCACCAACGCCGAGCATCGACTACGTTCCCGTGCTGAACATCACCGGCCAGTACGAAACCTGGGGCGAATACGAACGCACCCTGGAATGGCACTGGCGGTGGTGCCGGGGTTCGCTGCTGGCAATGCGCGGGATTCAGAAGTTCGCGTATGTGAGCGAGCTGGTTGGGCCGGGGTATACGCACTTTGGGTGGGATGATGCGCACGCGCGGCAGGTGGCGATGTTCATTCAGAAGGCGGCGCACTACCGGATTCCGGCCGACCCGCCACCGGTGGGCCAGACGCCG